>JAFVEP010000051.1 GCA_017475935.1 Alphaproteobacteria bacterium | reverse complement strand
GCAATACGGTCGTAGTATGATTGAGATGCTAGGCGTTCTGGCCATCATCGGTGTCCTGACCGTCGGCTCAATCACCGGCTATTCCCACGCCATGCGCCGCCACCTTTTGAACAAACAGCGCGAACAATATAGCTACATCTTAAGCGCCGTCGAAACACATCATGACATGATCAATCTCAATACGCCAAACCTACCGTTTTTTTTTGATACTATCTTAAAAACTTTCGGCTGGATACCCGAAGAAATGATTAAAGATGATTCTATTTACATCTACGACGTTTTCAAAAATCAAATTTTTTTCCAGAAATGGGAGAACAGATATATAGGACTGCACATATCTTTTGCAACTCCAAATGCATACGAACAATGCACCAATTTATATCAAACTATTAAACAATATCATACTTTTCTTGAGGAAACTCACACAGCAAAAAGAATCAATGGATATAGTACATTCATAAACACGTACTATGGCGATCAATCTTGCTTCGGAAGTCGAAAATGCATACGCGATTTAACTCCGGCAAACATTTCTCAACTTTGTCAGGGCTGTAACGCCACAGAAGACAACTACTGCGTTCTTTATATACTGTGGAAATAACATCAACCATTACCCGAATCATTAAATAATAAAGTCATTCCTGCATGCGTGTCTTTTTTTTATTGTCATTCCTGCACCTGCACGCCGTGTCAGGTGCTCAAGGAATCTGACCTTTGCGTAGCGCTATATTTTTTAATTTGAAGATGACCCGACCTCGTGTATTCCACACTCTAAGCCATGACTTTTTATTAATTGATAAAAAACACTTGACTTTTGATACGGGGGGGTAATGTGAAAAAAAATATTTTTAAACAGATAAAGTCACCCCTATTTTTCGCTTGCAAAGCGAAAAATTCACGGGGTCTCCCGAATCTTAAAGCAAAAGAAGAAGTAGCATGAGAACCAAAACAAACATTTTCCCAACAAATCTACAACCGGAGTGTGGTGCAGATGCGCCGCAAGTTTCGAACGACGTGTACAACCAAAGGTACACAAGTGAGAAAGTTGCAAGCAGATACAAGCAGAGCGGAAGAAGTATGATTGAGATGTTGGGAGTGCTTGCTATAATCGGCGTTCTGACTGTAGGTAGTATTACAGCCTACTCCAAAGCCATGCGCCGACACCTCCTCAATAAACAACGCCAACAAATCAGCTATATATTAAGTGCCATTGAAACGCATTACGATGAATTAAAAATATCCTCAACTACTGATTCCTTTTCAACACCTGTTTTTATAAACTTGGGGTGGATTCCTCAAGAGATGATCAAAGATAATTCTGTTTCCGATGTTTTTAATAACAAAATATCCGTTATTGGTGATTATACGCGACATTTCTTACATTTACCTATTTATATCACAAACAAAAACGCTTATGAACAATGCGTCAATCTCTATCAAACAATCACACAGTTCCGCTCCTCCTTATGGCTGACCTTTGTATCCAGAACAGGAAGCAGCTATTCTCCAACCAACTACTATTATGGCGATAGATTTTGCGGCACAGGTATGCATTGTATAAGAGATCTTACATTGCCTAAAATCTCTCAACTATGCCATGCTTGCGATGACTACGACCAATGTATCCTTTATTTGAATTGGAAATAGAAGACACAACTCCTCCTCACAAATCCGTGCAAAACACCAAAACCGTTTAAACAAAAACAGCTTGACAATCTTCCATTTTTCGTCTAGCATACATCCTGATTTCATTTATTTATTAATTATTAAAAATTCAAAAAAAATGGTCAAATGTAAAGTTCTGCGCGTAAGAGAGTGTTCTAAGGGTTACTCCATTTACGCCGAGGATGAAACCGGTGGTCGATTGGTATTCAATTTTGATTCTGCTCTTGGCATTCCGATGCAAGGCGATACCATCGGGTACACATACAAACACGGTTGTGTTATTCCGCTCATGCTGAATGACAGAGCGCTAAAACAGCCGTAAATCTATAAAAAACCACGGACGATAATGTTCCGTGGTTTTTCCTTTACCCTTAATTTTTTAACGACGTTTTTTTACCAAAGCCGCTTTTTTGAGCAAACCTTCGTACTGATAGGCAATCAGCCGCGATTGAATTTGCCCGATAAAGTCCATTGTAACCTGAACAACAATGAGCAACGTCGTTCCGCCCAAAACAAACGGCACGCCGACTTTACTGATCAAAATTTCCGGTAAAATACACAGACATACCAAATAGATCGAAGCAATCATCGTCAAGCGCGTAATCACATAATCCAGATAATCAGCCGTATTTTTGCCCGGACGGATACCGGCAATAAAGCCACCATGTTTTTTCAAGTTTTCCGCTGTTTCCTGCGGGTTAAAAACAACCGAGGTATAGAAAAACGTAAAGAACAGAATCAAAAGTGCATATAAGCCCAAATACAAAGGCTGACCATGTCCCAGAAGCTGACTGAGCGTCTGCACCCAAGACGGTCCCTTTTCCGCCGAAAGGTTAGCAATCGTAATCGGCAGCAACAACAAAGAGCTGGCAAAAATCGGCGGAATAACGCCTGTCGGATTAATTTTAAGCGGCAGGTGCGAACTTTCCGCAGCCGTCATGCGCATGCCCATCTGACGTTTCGGATATTGAATAACAATCTTGCGTTGCGCTCTTTCCACAAAAACAATGATATAAATCAAAGCCAAGGCCATGATGACCAACATAATGATCGTTGCCATCGACATCTGACCGGCACGGCCCAATTCAAATGTTTGCGCCAAGGCATTCGGAATATTGGCGATAATACCGACGGTAATGATCAAAGATGATCCGTTACCGACGCCGCGTTCCGTAATTTGATCACCGAGCCAAACTATGAACATCGTACCGCCGACCAAAGAAACGATGGTTGAAAATTTAAACACACAGCTGTTAATCATCACCGCTGATGCACCGTTAGCTCCGGAAATGCTTTCCAGACCGACAGCGATACCATAGCCTTGAATGATAGTAATAAGCACCGTCAAAATTTTAGTATAGTGCGTAATTTTGCGATGTCCGGCCTCGCCTTCTTTTTTAAGCGCCATCAACGACGGCACCACGGATTGACCGAGCTGAATGATAATCGCCGCGGAAATATACGGCATAATATTGAGGGCAAAAATCGTCATACGCTCCAAGGCACCGCCGGAAAACATATTAAACATGCCCAAAATTCCGCCTTGATTTCGATCAAACATTTCCGCCAAAACGCCGGCATTAATTCCCGGAAGCGGAATATATGTTCCCAAGCGGAACACAATCAGCGCCATAATGGTGAACCACAATCTTTTCTTTAATTCTTCTGCTTTGCTGAAGGCCGACATATCAACATTGGCGGCCATTTTTTCTGCTAATGAAACCATTTTTCATCCTCAATATTATTAAAAACCATCATCGGGCAATTCTCACGCCCGTCTGGCATACTTTAATACACAAAAATAAAATTTGTGCAACAAAAATCTGCTTATCCTCAGAAAAAAGGATACCATTAATAAAATTTGAAGCATACAATAACTGTGGAACCATCATCCCTTTCACACATTGCCAATACATCGCCCACAGAAATCGGCGATCATAGTTCCAGTCATCGCTACAACAAAAAAAGACTCCTTTGAAAAGAAGCCTTTCCTTAAGTTAAAAAATCCGTGTATACGGCTGTTCTGCCACACCCTCTATTTGAACATCCGAGGGTACGCCGCCGTTTTTCGCCCGCACGTTGACGGAGATAACATCGTTTTCACGTATCTGCATCAGCACCTGCCAAGCCACCGGAAATCTCTGCCGCTCAAGAAAGAAGTCAAACTTCTCATCCTTGTGTTCAAACCGAACATAGGCAGCTCGCTCATTCACGCGGATAAAGGTCACTTTTCCGCTATACGTTTTCGCATTCATAACATAAAAATTTAAGAAACATCATTATAAGTAGATGTTCAAAGATATACACATCTTGAAATTCATTTTCAAGAAAAATTTTGCATTAAACCTATTTTAAATCAAAAGCATATAAAAAAGCCCCCTCTCGGGAGCTTCCTTTATATGGGGCGGATGATCAGATTCGAACTGACGACATCTGGTACCACAAACCAGCGCTCTAACCAACTGAGCTACATCCGCCGTCGTCGCTATCCTGTTTAACGTGAAAAAAAACGAAAGTCAACAACAAAATGCAAAACGAGCAAAAAAAGCACTCATAACTTTATGACAGGCATTAACTCTATTTTAACATAATCCGTTGTATCTTCAGACAAAAGATTGTGGGATTTTTGTGCCGATTCGGTATAAAATCTCGTATTTACAGGATGTTAGAAAATGCCAAAGTTTGGTATAAAATGCTTTTTAGGAAGCTTTATTTTATCATTGGGCGCGGTTTTTGCCGCGACTTCGGCGTATCATTATCTCTCGCAAGAGAATTCTTTACCATCGCCGACGAATGAAGATCTGCTGACTTTCACCGAAGCGGAATTGCATAACATCGAACTTTTCTCAGCCAATGAAACGGATCCTGTTTCCGCCGCGGCATTTGATGAAGTTAATGTTGCCTCCTCATCGGATACAACAACCGAAGTTCAACTGGCGCAAAATGACGATATTCTTAATGAAGAGCCCGTTGATGACCAAACACCGGATCAGCTCACACCGGAAGAACACGAGATTCTGTACACACCGTCATCTGTAAGCAATCCTCCTCCGTCAATCGGTCAAGAGACGGATATTGCTGCCAATGAACCGACCGACAAGGAAGATATTTCGGAAGTACAAAATACCGAAGCCGCAGCCGATAACGAGCTGAAAATCGCCGATGCGTCCGAAGCGCCGGTCTTTAAAATTCCGTTGCGTCACAGTTATAATGTAGCTAATCGGGAAAAAATTTCCGTATCCGATCAGAGTGCATCAAATCAAATTGCCATGGCATCACAGAACGTTGTTCTCGACAACCTCGGCATAAACGACAGCACCGCTTCTGCCGACGCTTTGGTTGAGCCTATTTTGCCGAGCACAGACAGTAATCCGTGGGAGGTTGCCGAAGTTGCCAATCAGAATGCTTCTAAAAATTCACTGGCAAAAATCGTTCCCAACCAACCGGAACCGGCCAAAGCCGAAAATGAAACGCAGGTTGCCTACAAAATGCAGAAAAATCTGCTCATTCCGATTCCGGATGAAATTATGAACGACAAAAATTTAACCCCTCAATTTTCTTCTTCCTCTGAGAATAAAAAGCTAGAAGAAGAATTGCGGCGCGAAAAGGTTTTACCGCCGACACCGAAGATGATTGAACAGAAAACACCGGCAGAAGAAATGCGCATACGTGAAAACAAAATTGCTCCGCAAGTGCCTTCTTCTCAAAATGATGGGCAGGAAGACGAATCTATCAGCGAGGAAGAATCGCGCACACTGACGGAAAGCATCGCACAATGGTTCAGCTCCGGAAACAAGAAAAAAACGGCCTCAGCGCCGGAAAACACAACGGCTTCGGTCCATGGAAATCCGTCTGCAAACAAATCGGATTCAAATCTCTTCCAACGCCTACTCGGTCTTGGTTCATCCGAAGAAAACAGCGATCATGTTGCGCCGACAGAACTCAAACTGGCGTTTCAACCGAATCGTGCGGAGATTTCCGGACAAACATTGGAATGGCTGCATGCGTTTGCTGAAAACGCGGTCAAGTATGAAAATGTCACCATTGAGATTCGCATGAATCGCAACACGGCATATGACTTGCAGCAAAAGCGTCTTAAGTTGTTATACACAATTTTACAGAATAACGGTGTCGATGAGAACAAAATTAACATAATTTTCACTGATCGTGAACCGAATTCGTTTATTATTAGGAATGTCAGAAACGCAACCCCTGAAGAAAAGGCCGAAGCTGAAAAAAAGAACACATACAGCCCATGGTACTAAAAGGAGTGCTTGCTATTTAAAATTTCAACAGGTATTATAGGAAAATACGATGAGAAAGAACATGAACAAAAAAACAGGAACAATCAATATAATCACCGGATTAATATTCGGCGTATTTGGGTTAACCGGCTGTCAGGGAACAATGCACAGATTGGCCGCTCCGTCAGCTAACAGCCCGCAAGGCGCAGTCTATGAAGAATGCAACGATGGCATTTGCACGAGCAATCAGGAATTCACGGACATCTGCACGGAAAATCCGGCCGGATACAGTGAATGCCATGATGTCTCTGATGTAAATTATACCCGCACAGCCGCCGATTTCCGTGCCTACGGCGAGCGCACACCGCGCGATCATCGTATCACTCAGGCCGGTGCCGGCAATAACATTTCGGCTGCTGTCCCGCCAAGCATTGATGATGAAGTCATTGAATACGAGGCCACCCTCAGCGGTGCAGATACGTCCGCATCTGACGGCACCTATGTTTCTGACGGCGATCAACCGGCACAAGGTTCATCAACGGCTGTTGAAGAAAATCAAAACAAAGATTGGTTGGCTGAAGAAGGTCAAAGCTTAAAGGAGCTATTAACTCAATGGAGTGAAGAATCCGGATGGAGACTGATTTGGAAAACCAATCGTAACTACACCTTAAACGCCGGCGCCATGTTCCGCGGCAACTTTGCCGATGTGGCATCTGCATTAGTTCGTGCTTTTGCCCGCGCACGTCCGGCACCTGTTGCAACGTTCTATAAAGGAAATCGTGTTCTTGTAATTGAAACAATGGAGGATGAAAATGCGTATGACTAATTTTTGGAAACTGGCCGCGATCGGTCTGATAACGATCACCGTTGCGTGTTCGATTTCTCCGGAACTTGATGCCGAAATTGACGCACAAGAAGCCAAAACACAAGATCTGGCACGTCAAGCATCTGTTCCGCAGGAACCGATTCCGGATGATGTTGTTCGGGTTAAAAACGATATTTGGCTCGGTGATACATCGACAATTGAATTCGAAGGCGAAGCTATTCCGTCGTATTTAGAAACCAAAGATGGTATTACTTTGATCAGCAACCGCCCGATCACATTATATGAAATCGGCAATATGATCAGCAAAATCACCTCCCTTTCCGTTCGTTATGCACCGGAATTGGAAGAAACGGAAAAGAGCCGTGCCGACGGCAACAAACCGGCTTTGGAAGATTTGGGCGCACAATGGACGGATTCGACTCGTATGATTGTCAACTACAAAGGCCCGATGTCCGGATTATTGGATGAAGTAGCCAATCGGTTTGGTATTTGGTGGAAATACGAAAAGAAAGAGGTTTATTTCTATAAATATATCACCAAAACATTCGTTTTGTATTCTTTACCGACCAACCCATCTTTAAGTGTTTCCATCGGTGACAGCGGCGGTGAAAACTCCGTATCGAGCATAACACAAAGTGGTTCGGTTGATGGTTTGGATATGTGGTCAAATATTGAAAGCACAATCAATTCCATGATCACTTCAGATGCCAATTTGGTGATCGACAAAGGTAACGGCACCATTACTTTGACCGCCACCCCGACAGATATCAAACGCGTTGCGAAATATGTTAATGAACAAAACGAACGCTTGTCCAAGCAAGTAGCCATCAGTATCAAAGTATTCCAAGTAAATGTGACAAACAATGATCACTTTGGATTGGATTTAAGCTCTACATTAAACATTGGCGGTTCCTTTAAAGATATTTCCGCTGGAACACTTGGTCCACAAAGTTTAGATACGGATTTGTCGAAAATTTCTATGGGTTTTACCTCTAAACACTTCTCGATAAATAGCGCTCTGAGTGCATTATCAAAAGAGGGACATACAAATTTAGTTACAAGCGGCACCGTGACGACCATGAACAACAAGCCGGCGCCTATTCAAGTTGTTAAAACTCAGAATTACATATCCGAGTTGACAAAAACGAACAGTGGTGATAGCGATACATACGATATCTCTGTAGATACAGAAGAAATTCAAACCGGCTTTACAATGAGCGTTTTACCGCGTATTTTGGATCATGGCCGCATGATGGTTTATTTCAATCTGACTTTGTCTGATTTAATTGATCTTGAAGAAGTAACAATCGGCAAAGAAGATGACGGACAAAAGATTCAAAATCCTAAGATTGAAAGCCGCGGTTTCACACAAGAAGTAACAATGAAGTCAGGCGAAACAATGATTTTAGCCGGATTTGAGCGCGTTGAAAACACAACCGATAAAGAAGGAGTCGGAAACCCGAAAAACTGGATATTCGGTGGAAATCAGACCGCTACACGCGACAGATCTGTTCTCGTCATCATGTTGACACCGGTTGTTCTTGAATCGCCATTAACACCTGAATCAAGAATGAAGGATTAATATTAAAGGAGAAAGCCCGTGGCTGAAGATCAAACAGAAGAAAGAGCATGGCGCTCGTCCTTTACCGAGGGCGGCAAGACCTACGCGGCAAGCTTGTTTTGGCAGCCTTTGCTAAACGAGGATAACCCCATCCCCGAAGTCAAAGAAGCGGCTGAAAACATCCTTGAAGGCGCTGACCTTTACGTCGCCCGCAAAGGAAAATCGCCGCAATTCGGCTTAGCCGCATCTTCTCAAGGCTTTGCCCGCGGCATGCCGTCAGCGGCTATATCTTTGGTAACGGCTCTCGGCAATGTTAACTCTTTTGTCGGTGTTTTCAAGGTTGATAACGGCTGGTGGTACATCTGTTTCAGAAACGATGTTATCTTATCGGACGGTGATACCCTTTTCGTTAATGAAAAAGACGCCAAAGATCAATTAATTTCAATGCTTTCCGTTCCGGACTGGGATGCGGTTTACGCACCGGCCGAGTGGAATATTGAAGATACAAAAAGCGATTCGCTTGATGGCCTCATCCAAAACGGTCTGCAAGTAAAGCTTGATAAAATCAGCGCCAACAATGATGCGGTCATGCTGGCTGTTGTCATCATCGGTTTTGCTATTATCATTTGGTTTGCTTATTCAAGCTTAAAGAGCATGTTTTTCTCCGCACCTGAGGCACCGGTTATTGCGCCGGTAGATCAAGTCGAAGCACCGGTAGAACTTCCGCCGGAACCAAAACCGTGGGAAGAAATCAACAATCCGGTCGATGTCATGCAGCAATGCTATTTAGCCGTACAAAAAGTCGTACAGATAGTCACACCGGGATGGAAAATCGAAGGTATTACCTGCACGCCTGATGCCGGTGTTGTCACCTCGTGGCGGCGTCAAATCGGCCGTTTAGCATGGATGGAACAGGCTTTAGATGTTTCCGGTGTTGAATTTTCTTCGCGCGTTATTGCGCCGGACGGCAACACCTTTATGGTCACGGTTCCGATCGGCGAAATCAGCACTTTAAACTCACCGCCGGAATATAACGAAAAAGATATGACCGATTTAATGAACGATCTTGTGCAAAACTTGAACATTCAGTTACATTTCAACCACAAAACGTGGGTTTCCCCGCGCGGGATATCATATAGAATATTGGAATATAACATAACATCAAAGAATGACCCGTTGAATTGGATAGAGTTGTTAATGAAATTTTCAGGCTTAACTGTTAAAACCGTAACATACGATATCAACAATGCAACATGGACTTATAAGGGAGAGATTTATGAGTTATAATGCTAAGAAACAAAATATAGCTGTTATTGCACTGGCTTTGGCTGCAATGTTTATTTTCACCGGCTCCAGCTATGCCGAAGAACCGGTTGCCGCACCGCAAGCTGTGGTTGACCAACCTGCAGCAAACCAGCCGGCAAATGAAGATGTGCTCGGTTTGGATGAAAAAACCGTTACTGAAACTGCACAGCCAACCGAAACGCCTGCCGTTACAGCAGAAGAAGCAAGCGACAACGGTGATTTCTTAAATGCGGAAACTTCAGAGGAAACCGACTTGTTTTCCGACACACCGGTAACCGCTCCAAACGCACCGGAAGATAGCGCTAAAAATGAAGCGACGGCTCAATCTGAAGATTTCGGACTGGATGAAGGCAGTGTGATCACCCCTCCGGCTGAAAAATCAGCAAATGAAGCCGAAGCGGCCGTCGAAGAACCTAAATCTCCGTTTGAAAGATTCGGTAACGCCATTCTTTCTAAGGTTGATAACGACTTATTCAATCAAATGTCCAAAATTGAAAAGCAAACAACCCTTTTGAATTTGGAATATAAAAGAGAGGAATTGAAGAATCGTGTTGAAACCCTGCGTGCTCAACGCCGTAAAGCCTTGGAAGAGGAAGATGCCCGCCGTCGTGAAGCCGAAAAAAAATTGAAAGATGAAGAGGCTGAAAGACAAGCTAAAATCATCGAAGCGGAAGCTCTTTTGAAAGAAAAAGAGGCTGAACTGGAAAAAGTTCGTCAGGGTAAAATCGTCAATGATTATATGAACGAGATGCTCATCATGAATCAAAAATGGATTGAGCGCAACGCCGAATTACAAGCACGCATCCGTGAATTGGAAGAAGAACGGCAGGATCTCATTCAAAAGTTTGAAGAAAAAATTGCCGATCTTTCCGTCAAAGCAGATGAAACCAAACAGAAGGCAAGCGTTGCACTGGCTTCACATTCCCGTGTTCTGGCTTCCATGAACACACAGATTGATCAGCTCCGCATCTCTCTGCGTGACAGCGAAAAACGCATTCAGCAATATCAATCCGGAGACAATCCTTTTGCCGACGGCGAAGGTATCAGTCGCGATGCGATCGACATGTCCGAACAATATGCTATTATGGATATAACCGGCAAAGGGCAAGATATCGTGGCTAAAATTGTCAGCAAGGACGGAACAACATTTCTCGTTCACCCGGGATCTATGCTTAAGGGCGGCGAAATCGTTACAGCCATTACGGATAAATATATCTCATTTGACAACAAGGGTGTTAAGAGTTATCTTTATACAGGCGGAACCGTTCTGGAATACGAGCCAACCTTATCTTTTAACGATTCGGATAAAACACCGGAACAAACCGTCAAAAAAAGCATAAAAGATGAAGTCCGCAACGTCCGCGGCCAATCTTCGTCAACCGAAAAGAGTAAAAAAGTAGAAGAACAAAAAGCAAAACCGGTCACAAAACCGAAGTTGGGCTCTTTATCCTTCGGACAAGGAATGTTTGTTAAATAGTGGAACAAATGGCGCAGGAAACAAAAACAGCATCAGAACTTGATCAGTTGTCTGCAGCACAAGTTGCTGATCAGAATTCTGCGTCTGTTTCCGCGGAAAATATAACCGTTCTTACGGCGACAAATGAGGAAAAGAAAGCTCAGCAAGAAGAGGAAATCAACCAACATAACAACATTCTGGAAGTTTTGTTTTCCAACAACAATAAACTTCTGACCATGGAAGATGGTGAGATCAACATTGACGGCGAGACGCGCCGTATGTTGGCTCTTTTTTCCGACGGAACTTATCTGGTTGATGAAGCTCACCGTTTTGACGGTAAGGTTTTAAACTTCACCTCCATATCCAAACGCCGCAAGTATAACATAAAATCGCCGAAATATGTTTCCGGATCGGTTATTTCCGCTATTTACGCCTATGCTGAGCGCGGTCATGGTAAGATTGATATTTCGGTTGAAGAAACGGCCGATTATCAAATGCAGATTGACTTTTTAAGCGTCGTCAGCCGTGCCGCCAGCAAAAAAGTTTCCGATGTACACGTTATTGTTGCCGATTCTTCTCTGGTTTTGTTCCGCGTCAATGGTATGATGGAACGCGAGTTGGAATACCCTAAAGAATGGGGAGAGGCGTTTGTTCGTGCAGCTTTTGCCTCAGCCGATATTTCCGATGCCAACTATGCGCAGAATGAATTTCAAGGCGCACAAAAATTAGGTTCGACGCCATTGCGCGGTACAGACGGAAAACTCATGCTCCCGCACAACGTATTGGCTATTCGTTTACAATTCAATCCGGTTGCTTTCGGCTCTCAATATTTAGTCATGCGTTTGTTATACGCGGATGACAATCCGGATGGTAACAGCGACTTACGCTCTTTAGGTTTGGGCGATCGAGAAATCGACTTATTTTATCGTTTACGCGCCACCGCCGTCGGTTTGAATATCATTGCCGGTCCGACCGGATCAGGAAAATCGACGACCTTACAGCGTAACATGATCAAGCTGATTCAAGAGCACCACGGCGAAATCAACGTCATCACGGTGGAAGATCCGCCGGAGTACCCGATTCCGGGCGCACGGCAAATGCCGGTGACAAATGCCAGCACCGAAGAAGAAAAAGATGAAGAATTCAACAAAGCGTTGTCAGCCGCTTTACGTTCCGATCCGGATGTCATGATGGTCGGTGAGATTCGGTCATTATCCGCCGCCGGATTGGTGTTCAAAGGCGCCCTGTCCGGACACAGCGTATGGTCAACACTGCACGCAAACTCTGCGCCATCAATTGTGATTCGTTTGCGCGATATGGGTGTTCAGCCTTATATGTTAAGCGATCCGGAAATCATGAAAGGGCTCATTTCTCAACGTTTATTCCGAAAAATTTGCCCATATTGCCGCATTTCCGTTAAGGAACGTATGAACGATCCGTCATTCAAGCGTTTGGAAACCGCTTTGGGTGAATATGGTATTGAAAACACATATCTGCGCGGCCGCGGATGCAAACACTGCGGCAACCGCGGTGTTATCGGCCGTATGTCTGTTCCGGAGATTATCATTCCTGACGCCAACTTTTTGAAACTCATGGTCAATGGCGAAACCAAGAATGCGATTGACTATTGGGTGAGCGAACTTGACGGCCGCCCGCTCCGCGAAGCAGCAATTGAGCGTATGCTTAAAGGATTAATTGACTTGGACGAAGTGGAACGTTGGTGCGGTTTGTTGGATCAACGCCCGATTTATTAGGAGAATATCATGCCTGAAATCAAAAAACAAAGTGCCTTTAACAAAGCTATTAAAAACAACAACAGCTGGCTGATATCATATGCAAAAATCATGTGCAATCTGTCCAACAAGACCAGATTAAAGGTCTACCGCAAATTAGCGGCATTGCTGCGCAACCGATTTTCTCTTATGAACGCACTTGAAATGATCTACAATGGTTTGTCGGAAGAAGGCCGGCATCCGGCAGATCCGATGGCTATAGCGATCAGTATGTGGGCGCGCTCTTTACAAGAAGGTCACCCGTTTTCCGATGCGCTTAAAGGATGGGCACCTGACCGTGAACGTTTAATGCTTTCCGTCGGCGATGTGTCCGATCTGGAAAGCGCTTTAATGAACTTAATTAAAGTTGCTGAGGGTTCAACGCGCATGATCCGCCCGATTGTCGGCGCCATCGCCTACCCTTCATTTTTGATGATGATGGCCGTATTGATCATGTACGCCATCGGTGTTTACATGGTTCCGCCGATGCTCAGTGCGGCTCCGAACACCATTTGGACGGGAACGGCGCGCACTTTGGTCAATCTTTCCGGATGGATTCAGGAAAACTGGCTGGTTTCGTTTTTAACCCTGCCGTGCATCGGTGCACTAATTTATTTTACCATCGGCATTTGGACAGGCAAAGTACGTGTACGTTTTGACCATCTTCCGCCTTGGTCTCTTTACAAGATTTTTACCGGTATTACATGGCTTTTGGCACTCTCAGCGCTGATTAAGGGCGGCGTTCCGGTTTCCATGGCATTAACTTCACTGCGTAAAGATGCCAGCAGATATTTGAAGGAACGCATTGACGGGGCTTTATTTCATATTAAAAACGGTGATAACTTAGGTCAGGCTTTAGACAAGGCCGGTCAGGAATTTCCGGACAAACAGATTATCGCTGATTTAAAAGTTTATTCCGAATTGGACAACTTTGAAGATGCGCTGGATAAATTGGCTAACGAGTGGTTGGAAGAATCCGTGTACTTGATTGAGCAAAAGGCTTCCATTATGAACATTGTCGCCATGTTAAGCGTTGCCGGCGTCATCTGCTGGGCCGTATTTGGCACCTTCGACATGCAAGATCAAATCACCAGTTCGATGGGAAAGGGTTAATTATGCCGATTCGCATAGATTTTCACAAATACAAATCTGCTAAAATGAACGGTTTTTACGTTCTGTGTTCTCTCGTGCTGGCTTTTTTAGCATTGGGCTATATTTTAATGCACAACCCGCACCAAAATCTTCACAACGCGATATTTGCCACAGCTGCCGAGATTCGCCACTATTACCGCGATCAGCCCGGATATTGGAAATTATCAACGCAAAGTGCAAAAGAACAGAATCTATACCAAAAATTGGCCGGATATACAGACTACGACATTCAGATCGGTCAAAATTTGGATGGTTCTGCGGGATTACCAAGTGATTTAAGCTTTAACATTGTTTTGCGGCACATCAACAAATCCGCATGTATTAACCTCAGCGAACTGCCGATTTCTGCCGAACAAAAACTCTTATTGCAAAAAATCACCATCATCAATCAGAATCAAGATTCGGCCGAATTTTCATGGGGCGGCGAATTGGCGTTGCCGGTACAAAAATATGTCACTCGCGACCATTGCAGTCCGGTGGAAAACACCATCGTATGGACTTTCCAATAAATTTAGCATTGACAATATTGATTTTTTCGTCTAGGATAGCGCTGAATTCAAATTTTTATGCGCATGAATAATCAAAGTGAACAAAAGCTCGAAGAGTTCATGAACTTTTCAGGCATGAGATGGTTGTCGGCTTCTCAGCGGACTTATTACGAAGAACTGCAACGTTCTCTTCTGGAAGCCGAGGAAAAGCCGCGAGAAGAAATTCTCGAGTTAGCCAAAAGGATCAAGCCTCTGGTGCGCCTGCAGAAAACAAGCACCCAAGGATATCGTGTCAGTTTTGAGCCGCCGCACCCGAGTGACATTTTGGTCTTTCCGCAACCCATCAGTATTCAAGAAAGTTACCTATTTAACTTTCATGACATCAAACAGGCCGTACACCGCAACCACAAGCCTCTTTTGGCCGAAGGTTTAAAGGAAGTCGGAAGCTTTACGTGTTATCATCATGTCAACGGTGTTGAGCTGTGGTTCAGGCCGACGGTGGAAGAAGTTTTGCAGCAACTGCCGTCCAAATACGAAAATACGCCGATCGATGCATTCGAAATCACGGTGGATTCAATGAGGATGAGCGACATCTATGATCAATGTTTGGACCGGCATATGTCAGAGGTTGTTCTCTACACGTTGGAGAATGGATTGCCTCTGCAAATCCGGCAACAGCCTGTGCGTGAAGGCAATTTTCACCATTAAACTTAAAAAAGTCCGCTTTCTGCGGACTTTTTTAATAAAATAAGACTCTATTCTCCCCTATTAAAAGAAAGAATTCTGCACACCCTTCAACCAAAAAGAGGGTGGTTGATCATAAGATCAATCACCCTCTTTTTTTATTTCAGTATTGCAGACAGAACGCCTGCAACGACGGCAACACCGGCAGCACCGGCAGCCACTTTCGCGGCTGTACGCGATGCCTTGCCGCGCGGCCGGTCATAGTAGCCACCCCCGTAGTATCCGCCGTTGTAGTACATATCCCCCGAGTAGATAACAGAAGGATATGCTCTTGAAACCACGGCAGATTGCCCAACGACGGTGAAAACTTTTAGGTCTCCCCCGTCGTAGCGAGCATATATAATGCTCCCTACTTGGGCTCTGTTGAGCTCCCCGTAAAACTGAGGGGACATCCCAACAGATGATATCTGCCCACCATTGGATAAATGGAGGGTTTTATCATATCTGGAGTACTCTATGTACTCCACGATAGCCTGTCCCGGCTGCAGAACAGGATTCTGCGCCATTGCCGTTGCCGTCATCAATACCATTACGAACATAAAGAACATTTTCTTCATAATCGTATATATTTTTTCTTACATCTTTTCGCTTTCAAGGGATGATCAGCTCTGTTTTTTTTAAGCCTTGGTGTAGTAACAAAATGAGTTTTTAGTCATGACCGCTATCGCAAATCATGGAACCCGTTCGTAAAGGTTCTTTCAAATTGTGTGCACTCTGTCTTAAAAATCACAAATCCGGTCCGCTCGAATTAAAACCGACGCAAGCGCCGCCGCCAAATCATTTCTGATTGACAGCGGCCTCTGTTTGTATTCTTTCCAAAACAAAATTATTTTGAAAAGAAATCAAACAGCAAATAGCTTATTTAAATTTCATTCAGAATAATTTTGTTATTGAGCTTATGATATCCGATTTTTGCAATTTTGGCAAGAATTATTTTATGTCACCATTTAAAGCCGATTAAACACGGTGATAAGGGTGTCCGCTGATGATTGTCTGAATGCGGTAAATTTGTTCACATAGCACCGCACGCATCAGCATATGCGGCAACGTCAGTTTACCGAATGACAGAATGAGATCAGCTTTATCGCGTGTGGCAGGCAAATGCCCGTCCGCACCGCCGATCAAGAAACAAATTTCCGAGCAGCCGTTTAAAAGCCAACCTTCGACCTTTTCCGCCAACTCAATACTGGAAATATTTACGCCCCGTTCATCCAAAACCACAACTTTCGCCCCTACGGGAATGGCGCTTTGCAAAAAACGAGCTTCTTCCTCCTGCGAGGCGTTATCTTTTTCTTTAATCACAACATTCCAGCCGGATCTTTTCACATATTCAGCCACCAGCGCGGCTTCCGGCGATTTTTGTTTACACTTACCGATAGCCAGAATCGTCACTTTCATTTTTGGCTCCGTTGATTATTTTTCGCGCAAATTTGCCGCCGACTGCCACATTTTTTCCAAGTTATAAAAATCACGCACTTCCGGTCTGAAAATATGTACGATAACATCAAACGCATCAATCAGCACCCAATCTGCTTTAGTTTCGCCTTCAACCGAGCATCGGTAGCCCGATTTTTTCAGATTCTCTTCAATTTTTTGCGCTATGGAAGCCACGTGCCGATTCGATGTACCGCTGGCCACAACCATATGACCGGCGATCGATGTTTTTCCTTCAAGATCAATCACCGCCACATCTTCGGCCTTCATATCTTCCAGTGTTTCCGTCACAATTTGCAAAATTGCATTTTCATTTTTATCAGTCATTTTTTCACTCCGTATTAATCCAGCGGCGACCAAGGTTTATCTGTTTTGACTTCCGCATTTTCCACATTCGAGCGGCGCTCGCGGGGAACAAATTGTTCAACTTTTTGCAAGCACGGCTGCAAGTTCCGATGCGCTGCCGCCGAAATGGCAAAAATTTCGCCCGCATATATTTGCGCCAATTGCGTCGTTTTCTTTTGAATTTCTTCATCACTCAGGGCGTCGCATTTATTTAAGGCCACAACAGTCGGCTTATTTTTCAGTTTATCACTGTACAGCTCCAATTCCCGACGAATAGTCTGATAATCTGCCGCCACATCTTCGGACGTTGCATCAATCAGATGCAAAAACACCGAACAGCGTTCCACGTGTTTAAGGAAACGATCGCCTAAACCAATGCCCTCATGTGCGCCCTCAATCAGTCCCGGAATATCCGCCAAAACAAGCTCTTTTCCATCAATCCAGGCCACCCCCAAGTGCGGATGCAGTGTTGTAAACGGATAAGCGGCAATTTTCGGTCTGGCCGACGTCACAGCGGATAAGAAGGTCGATTTTCCGGCATTCGGCAACCCGATGAGTCCGACATCGGCAATAATTTTAAGCCGCAGCCAAACCCAAATTTCTTCTCCCGGTGTTCCGGGGCCGGCATAGCGCGGCGCCTGATTGGTCGAGCTTTTGAAGCGTGTATTACCCAAACCGCCTTTACCGCCTTTCGCAATCAAGAATCGCTCACCGGCAACGACCATATCTTTCAGCACGGTCTGGCCGTCATCAGCCACAATTTCCGTTCCGACCGGAACTTTAATGATCAGATCTTCTCCTTTATAGCCGGTCATTTCCGAGCCCATACCCTGCTGACCTTTTTGCGCTTTAAAGTGCTGTTGATAACGAAAATCAATCAGTGTATTCAAGTTTTCCACCGCTTCAAAATAGACGCTGCCGCCATCACCGCCGTCACCGCCGTTCGGGCCTCCGAACTCAATAAACTTTTCGCGCCGAAAAGCAACACAACCTTTTCCGCCGTCACCTGCTTTAATATAGATTTTCGCCTGATCTAAAAATTTCATCTATCGACTCCTGCAAGCCTTTTATATAAATAAAGGGGCTCAGCGGCCCCTTTAAATGCATTTATATAAGCTTATTCTGCCACAACAGAAACATACACTTTATCATCAGCTCTGGTTTTGAATTCAACCTTACCTTCAGCTGTTGCAAAAATCGTATGATCTTTACCCAAGCCGACGTTTTGTCCCGGATGATATTTCGTACCGCGCTGACGGATAATGATGTTACCAGGGATAACAGCCTCACCGCCGAATTTTTTAACACCTAAGCGGCGACCTTCCGAGTCACGACCGTTATTGGAACTACCACCAGATTTTTTATGTGCCATAACGCTATCTCCCTTTCTTACTTACCTAAAATGTCCGTAATCTTAACGATTGTAACATTTTGTCTGTGACCGTTTTTACGACGATAGTTTTGTCTTCTTTTCTTTTTGAAAACAATAACTTTCGTATCTTTAGCCTGTTTAACAACCGTCGCTTTAACGCTTGCACCTGAAACGAGCGGTGTACCCCAAGTTTCACCCAAGGCTAAAACTTCGTTAAACACAACTTCTTTACCTTCTTCACCGGCGATTTTTTCAATTTTAACAACATCCCCTTTGGTTACGTTGTATTGTTTACCGCCTGTTCTAATTACTGCGTACATATTTTTACCCAACTTTCATTTAAACATAAAGCAATGGATTGTAATATACATAAGTTTTCGCCGCTGTCAACAACAAAATAACGCTTTTTTAATTTTTTTCGCCTTGCAACATTATTTTTATGGTTTTAAAAGCGCCAAATGAATGCATCTATGCATCTTGAAAAAGTAAGAAATCCCACCAAAGCAATTTAACGTCCCTCTCCTAGCTTTACAGTGTATGCTCTGTATCGATCAGGATTTTTTCGCGCCAGTTCTTCATTCTTTGCAGCCGCTTCCTCAAAATCCGCTCTATTTTCTTTAACAGTTTTCTGGAAATCTGCCTTTTGATCCGCCTGCGTTTTTCTTTGTTCTTCAGTTAGTCCGCGCCGCATCTCCATAAACTCCTGTTTTTGAATATATGATTGCAACCGGAAACTAAGAGCCATTCCGTTGTCATACGAACCACCCAACAATCCTTCCGTCACATACTTAAGGGTCGAAATCGCCTCTTGATCCGTAACCTGTTGCGTTTCTCCATGTTTCCTTACCATATATCCGATTGAGCCATCTTCATTTAATTTCGTACAAAAAGCTCTTCCGTCGGAAAATGCACACACGACTCCTTTTTCACTCACGATGGCATACGCCTCCCGCTCACCGATAGAAAACTTTTGCGGCATACCATTGACTTGCAACATTTCTGTTGCCATCGCAATACACGCGGCTTTTCCTCCGTCATCCATCATTTTTTGCCGAATATCACTCATTTTTGTTCTCCCCTTTTCTTGTCTTATATAGCATTAATTATATCATTTTTAATCAATTTGTCAACTGCAAATACGGCAGCAGAAATAGCTATCCTATTCAAAAATACAACAAGAAACATCTTTATACTTGAAAATTTTCTTTTTGCGTTCTAAATATGGTAAAAGCTAACGGATAAGAAACATGTATGACGTATATAAAATAAGGAAAGATTTTCCGATATTCAGCCACAAGATAGACAACCGACCGATTGTCTATTTGGACACGGCCGCTTCGGCACAAAAGCCAACGGCAGTACTGCAGCAAATGCGCCGCATTTATGAGCAGGCATATGCCAATCCGCACCGCGGTTCATACACTCTTTCCGAACAGATTACCGCCGCATACGAAAATGCCCGAAAAACAGTGCAAGAATTCATCAATGCCGAATCTGCAAAGGAAATCATCTTCACCCGCAACGCCACCGAGTCGATCAATTTAATTGCTGCAACATGGGGAGCGGAAAATCTTAAACAAGGCGACGAAATTCTGATTTCGCAAGCCGAACACCACGCCAATCTGGTTCCGTGGCAAAACCTATGCCGAAAAACAGGTGCCAAGCTTATTATATTCGCCATAACCGATCAGGGCGAATTTATCAAAGAAGATTTTGCCCAAAAATTATCGGCCCGAACAAAGCTGGTTGCCGTAACGGCCATGTCTAACGTTTTAGGCTCTGTTTTTCCGCTGAAAGAAATTATACGGGCATCCCGTCAGACAGGTGCCAAAGTTCTGATTGACGCCTGTCAGTTCATCGTGCATCGACGTGTTGATGTTCAGGATCTTGACTGTGATTTTCTCGCTTTTTCCGGTCATAAAACGTATGGTCCGACCGGAATCGGCGTTCTATACGGCAAGGCCGATCTGTTGCGTTCCATGCCGCCTTATCAATTCGGCGGCGATATGATTGATCAGGTTACGTACGAAAAGACCACCTATGCTGACATACCGGCGCGCTTTGAAGCCGGAACACCGGCGGCCGTGCAGGCCATCGGCATGGCTGAAGGATTGAAATACATGCAAGACATCGGTTATCCTGATATCATAGCTCACGAGGAGCAAATCAGCGCTTATGCAACAGACCGCCTCCAAGAAGTGCCAAATCTGAAGATCATCGGCAATCCCGATAAATTGTCCGGTGTATTCTGTTTTGCAATCAACGGCATTCACCCGCAGGATATCGCTTTCATCTTGAACAAGGAAAATGTTTGCATCCGCACCGGTCACCACTGCGCCCAACCGCTGGTCAACCGCTTAGGCTATACTTCTCTGGCGCGCGTTTCTTTCGGATTATATACCACAAAAGAAGACATCGATTCGCTTGTTTCCGCATTATTGAAGGCTGAAAAATTTTTCAAGGAATAACCATGGATAAAGAAAAGGAGCAAATCACAGCCGAAGAGATCGGCGCCACCGAAAACAGATTGTTGCAGGCCATGGCCATGCAAGACGGCGAAGAGACAGAGCCTTTACAGAATTTCACGGCTTATGCCGGTCAGTCTCTTCCGCCCGATCAACCGAAAAGCAAAATGTATGACATTGTCGAAAAAATCCGTACGGTATCCGATCCTGAAATTCCGATCAATGTCTACGATATGGGACTGATTTATAAAATAGAGCAGAGCGATCTCGGGGATCTGCATATTGACATGACGTTGACTGCGCCGACCTGCCCGATTGCCGGCATTTTGCCGCAACAGGTCGCCGATGCCGTTGCCGAACTTGCAGGTGTAGGAAAAGTCGAGGTCAAATTGGTTTGGGAGCCGGCGTGGACTCCGGATAAATTGACTGATGAAGCCAAAGAATTATTGGAGCTTTTTTAATGACGTTGAATGAGCTTTTGGAAAATTTTGCATTTTTTGAAGATTGGGAAGAAAAATACCAATATGTCATTGATCTCGGCCGCCGTTTGGAACCGCTCGATGCCCGATATAAAACGGACGAATGGCTGGTTAAAGGCTGTCAATCGCAAGTTTGGCTTGTCCCGCATTACCAAGAAAATCATTTTCATTTTTGCGGCGACAGTGATGCCATATTGGTCAAAGGAATCATCGCCATCGTGTTATTAATATACAACGACAAAACACCTCAGGAAATAAAAACGGTTGATATTACGGAAATTTTTGCTAAAATCGGATTGGAAGAGAACTTAACCCCAAGCCGCCGCAACGGAATGATGTCCATGGTTGAAAAAATCCGACAATATGCCGACGGCGCTATGGAGAAAAAAGAATGAACGTTCACGAATATCAGGCAAAAAAAATACTGGCCGAAAACGAAATTAAAGTTCCTCCTGGCGGTGTTGCTTACACGCCGGCAGAAGCCAAAAAAATCGCGCAGAAAATATCTTCCCGCGGCCCGTGGATGCTCAAAGCGCAAATTCAGGCCGGCGCACGCGCTATGGGACATTTTATTGAACACACTGCCGGCCAAAAGAGCGGCATTCGGAAAGTCACGCGAATCGCCAATATTTCTTATGAAACATCGCTGATGCTGAACAACACACTCGTCACGGATCAAACCGGCCCGAAAGGACAATTGGTCAATCGCGTGTACGTTGAATCATATATGCCGGTTAAGCGTTTTTTCTACGCCGGCATGATCATTGACAGTGCCATTCCGGCAATTACACTGCTGATCTCGTAAGTCATCAATCAAGATATTTTAAGCATGTTTGACATGCGTATGGATAAAATTTTGCACATTAACCTTAAATACGGCAGCACCATTAAAGATGAACAGATTTTGCGCATTCTCGATTTTCTCTCGCTTGAAAAAACCTATTTACCGAGTTTCCGCGACTTTTTCATGACTCTTCACCAAACTTTTATCCGCCTTGATGCACAGATGATTGAAATCAATCCGGTCGGCATCATGAAAGACAAGTCATTAATCGCACTCGATGCTAAAATTAATTTTGATGATAATGCTTTGTTCCGTCATCTGGAAATTACGCGCATGCACATTGATTACGAGCAGGATCAACGAACAGCAAAGGCACAAGAATACAGTTTGGATTATCACGAATTTGACGGCAATATCGGCTGCATTGTCAACGGCGAGGGATCAGCTCTCGAAGCTATGGATATTATCCGCTCAAAAGGTGCCGATATTGCCTGCACTCTCGACATCAAGGGTAGTGTTGACAAAGACCGTATCGCCACCGGCATCCGCATTATTATGACCAATCCGCGTGTTGAGGGCATATTGATTAACGTTTTAGGCGGATTTTTACGCTGTAATTTGATTGCCGACGGCATTGTCTCTGTCGCACAGGAAGTCGGCCTGACCGTTCCGCTGATTGTGCGTTTTGAAGGAACAAATAAAGCGGAAGCACTTTCCATTTTGGAACAATCCGATCTTCAAGTTTTGTTTGCCGATGACACCAGCCAAGCTGTCGACAAACTGATCAAGCAAATGGAGGTAAATGACTGATGTCTGTTTTTGCCGACCGCAACACACGCATTTTGATTCAGGGCATCACCGGAACGCAAGCGGCTTTTCACGTCAAGCGCGCCATGGAAAACGGCACTCAAATTATTGCCGGAACATCACCCAACCGCGGCGGAACGGATCATTTGGGATTGCCCGTGTACAATAACGTTAAGGAGGCCATTGCCGCCGCACCGATTGATGCCAGCGTGCTTTTTGTCCCTGCCCGTGCGGTCAAAAGCGCCGCCCGTGAGGCCATCGAATCTGAAATAAAGCTGGTTGTTTCCATTGCCCGCGGTGTTCCCGTGCATGACATGCTTGAAATCAAATCCATGCTGAGCGGTTCAAAAACACTGATGTTCGGCCCGAACACACCGGGAATCATCACCCCTGGAGAAGCCAGGCTCGGTTTATATCCGGAGGACATCCATCATAAAGGCTGCATCGGCATTGTTGCCCGTGATTCCACCTTAAGTATGGAAGCCGTCTTACAAACCAATCTTGCCGGTTTAGGACAAAGCACGGTTGTCGGATTAGGCGATGATATGATTGTCGGAACGGATTATTGCGCCGTTCTCGATGCCTTTATGGCTGACCCCGAAACCAAGGCTATTCTCTTAATCGGTAAGGCTGATAACGTTTACGAACAAATCGCCGCCGAATATTATAAGAATCTTGCCCACAAAAAACCGATTATTGCTTTTATAGCCGGCGATTCTCTTCCGTTCGGCGCCAACATGGGTTATGCTGTCGACATTATCACCCACGGATTTACCACCGTACATGATAAAAAATCGTTTATGCGCGCGTGCGGTATAACGGTTGTCGACCGCATCAACAAAATTCACGAAGTTCTGAAAAGTATGAATTTAGAATGAAAAACCCGTTCAGCACTTTGATCAATATCATTTTACCGCCGCGCTGTATTAACTGCGGCACTCTCCTCAGCGAGAAAAACGGTTTATGCAGTGAATGTTTTAACAACATACATTTTATCAGCGAACCCTTGTGCAACCGATGCGGTTGTCCGTTGCCGACCGCCCAAATCGGTCAAAAAATGCTTTGCGCCGAGTGTTTACAAAAGAAAAAACCGCTGATCACGATGAAACGAGCCGCTTTTATCTATGATGACAGCTCAAAAAAACTGATTTTAGACTTCAAATTTTATGATAAGACCTCTTCGGCCGAAGCGATTGCGCAAATCATGCATGGTGCCGGACGCGATATCTGGTCGCTTACACCGAATGTACTTATTCCCGTCCCGTTGCATCGTCTCAGATTATTAAAACGCCGCTACAATCAATCGGCACTGCTGGCTCATCACTTATCCAAGCTCACGGGCATTCCGACCGACTGTACATCACTCATTCGTCAGGAAAACACCATTCCGCAAGTTCTGCTCAATCAGCAACAAAGAATGCACAACCTCAAGCATGCGTTTGCGGTCAAAAATCCGCAGAAGATAGCTGGAAAATCTGTCGTCTTGATTGATGACGTGTCGACCACCGGTTCGACCTTGGAAGAATGCGCCCGCACACTCAAAAAAGCCGGTGCCGCCAAAATTTACGCGCTGACGGCCGGACGCACCGAATTATAAAAATCAGCCGATCACACGACGCAAAACACCGCCGTTTTGCTCAAGCAAATGTTGTGCTTCAATCAAGCTGCAATTTTTCTTAATCATCACACAAGCTGTTTTCACATTTTTGGCCTGCGCCAAATATTTTTCCGCCGTATTCGTGTCCACACCGCAAATTTCACACACAAAACGAACGGCCCGCTGCTGCAATTTTTGATTACTGATCTGCAGATCAACCATATAATTATGGTAAACTTTGCCGAGTTTAATCATCACACCGGTTGAAATCATATTTACAATCATTTTCTGCGCCGTGCCGGCTTTCATGCGTGACGAGCCGACAATCGCTTCCGCCCCGACAAGCGCACAAATAAATATATCGGCATATTGCTTAAATTTCGCCTCCGGATTGGAGCATATCGCCACCGTCAATGCGCCGCGCTGACGGGCTTGTTTTAAAATTTCAACACCATAAAGCGGATTGCCGCTGGCCGATAAAACAATCACAACATCTTTCGCTGTCGGCATAAAGGCATTCAGATCTGCCCGTGCGCAGTCCACACTATCTTCCGCCCCTTCGACCGCAAAGCGAATCGCTTTTTGGCCGCCGGAAATAAATCCTTGCACCAAATTTTCATCAACGCCGAAAGTCGAGGCCATTTCCGAAGCATCTAAAATTCCGATACGTCCGCTGGTTCCGCTGCCGAAATAAGCCATGCGGCCGCCCTGAGCCAATCTTTGCGCACTTTTTTCAATCACCGCACCGATCGCCGGAATTTCCGTTTCGACCGCAGAGGAAATTTTTTTATCTTCCTCATTAATCAAGCGGGCTATTTCAGCTCCGTTCAGCAAATCGATATCCACAGTATTTTGATTTATTTTTTCCGTCACAATCGACATAATCCACCTCTTTTCAATCTGTTAGCATTGTAAAGCCATGACAATTAATAAAATCTAAAAAAAAATATTGACATTCACAAAAAAATAATGATTATAGCTATTGAGAAATCAAATGATTTACTTAATGCCCCTGAAGCATCAGATTTACGGAGGGGTGGCAGAGCGGTCAATTGCAACGGACTGTAAATCCGTCGACTTAGTCTACGATGGTTCGAATCCATCCCCCTCCACCACTTAAATCTCTTTAGGGGTTTTTGATTTCAATATTAAGCTTCAAGCGGGTGTAGCTCAATGGTAGAGCAGAAGCCTTCCAAGCTTACTACGGGGGTTCGATTCCCCTCACCCGCTCCAATTTCTTAATATTGATCTCCGTCTTTAACATTAAAAAAGGAATACAATAAACATGGCAAAAGAAAAATTCGAGCGGACGAAACCGCACTGCAACATCGGAACGATCGGGCACGTAGATCACGGCAAGACGACGTTAACGGCAGCAATCACGAAAGTATTGGCCGAGGAAGGCGGCGCAAGTTTTACGGCTTACGATCAAATCGACAAGGCGCCTGAGGAGCGCGCAAGAGGTATTACGATTTCGACGGCTCACGTTGAATACGAGACCAAGAATCGTCACTATGCGCACGTTGACTGTCCGGGACACGCCGACTATGTAAAGAACATGATTACGGGTGCGGCACAAATGGATGGTGCTATTTTGGTGGTATCATCAGCAGATGGACCGATGCCTCAAACACGTGAACACATTTTGCTCGCACGTCAAGTAGGCGTTCCGGCGATTGTTGTATACATGAACAAGGTTGACCAAGTAGATGATCCGGAATTATTGGAATTGGTTGAGATGGAAATCCGTGATTTGTTAAGCTCATACGGTTTCCCTGGCGACGAGATTCCGATTGTAAAAGGATCAGCATTAGCTGTATTGGAAGACGGCGACAAGAAGATCGGCCACGATTCAATCATTGAATTAATGGAGAAAGTAGACGAATACATTCCTGAGCCGGTAAGACCGTTGGATCAACCGTTCTTGATGCCGATTGAAGACGTATTTTCAATTTCGGGCCGTGGTACGGTTGTAACTGGCCGTGTTGAGCGCGGTGTATTGCATGTAGGCGACGAGATCGAGATTGTCGGTATTCGTCCGACACAAAAGACAACATGTACGGGTATTGAAATGTTCCGCAAGTTGTTGGATGAAGGTGAAGCCGGCGATAACATCGGTGTATTGTTGCGCGGTACGAAGCGTGAAGAAGTTGAGCGCGGACAAGTATTGGCAGCACCGGGAACGATCACTCCGCATACAGACTTTACGAGTGAATGCTACATTTTGACGAAGGAAGAAGGCGGCCGTCATACACCGTTCTTCTCAAACTATCGTCCGCAATTCTATTTCCGTACAACGGATGTAACAGGAACGATCGAGTTACCGGAAGGAACGGAAATTGTCATGCCTGGTGATAATGTAACGATCACGGTTAAATTGTTGAACCCGATTGCGATGAGCGAAGGTTTACGTTTCGCTATTCGTGAAGGCGGTCGTACAGTTGGTGCCGGTGTTGTTTCGAAAATCTTGAAATAATTACCGCATTAAAACAATAAAAAGCCCCTTATCGTCAGATAGGGGGCTTTTAATATAGATCTCCGGCAAATCAATCAAAGACATTTTATCTTGATTATGGATGTAGATATATCATGAGATAAAATCTAACAATTGTTAACAAATTTATGTTACCAACGCCATTCTACATGCAGCACGCAACGATGTTCATTACAAGCTTTACGGCATAATGATGATATTTTATTGAGATCTAGATTTTTGATGCAAATGTGATTTTTGCTTGTACACCATTTATCGCCCATGGCATATATGCCACCAGTAGACGTTCCTTCTTCATCATAGTTCAAAAGTTCAATAACACTAATCGTCGAATGAAAGGGTTGAAAAGTTTGATATAGATTAAAACATTGTTCAAGGAAAAAATTATCTTTTGAAAAAAATGTCTGAATGTCTAAAACACGTGTGCTTGTCCCAAAAAGAGAAATGTTGATTTTATTTTCAAATACATCATAAATATAATCCTTGTCATTTTTATTCATCATTTTCTGAGGAATCCAGCCGAAAGTTGAAAAAGTGTCTTTTAGGCCCATATTCGGCAAAGAAAAAAAAGCATCGTGATGAGTTTCGATGGCGCTCAAGATGTAGCTATATTGTTCGCGCTGTTTGTTCAAGAGGTGGCGGCGCATGGCTTTGGAATAGCCAGTGATTGAGCCGACGGTCAGGACGCCGATTATGGCCAGAACACCTAGCATCTCTATCATACTTCTTCCGCTCTGCTTGGATCTGCTTGCAACTTTCTCACTCGTGTACCTTTGGTTGTACACGTCGTTCGAAACTTGTGGCGCCTCTGCACCACACTCCGGTCGCAGGATTTTTTCTTTTTGC
>JAFVEP010000050.1 GCA_017475935.1 Alphaproteobacteria bacterium | reverse complement strand
TCGCTGGACGCACGGACACGCAGTGCCGTGTGAGCGATGACGTTGTTTTTTTATGAATATAGCGCTACGCAAAGATGAGATTCCTTGAGCACCTGACGCACAGCGCAGGTGCAGGAATGACTTTTGTTTTTTAAAGATTCGGAAGATCTGTTTATGTTATTTCCATAATATAAACAGATCGCAAGACTGCTCATCATCACAGACACGGCAGAGTTCGGATATTTTAGCCGGTGTGAGATCACGTATGCATTTTGGGGAACCGATGCAATATTGATCGCCGTAATATAAGTTTACATAAGAATTATCAGTTTTTTGTACTTCTGTCGCCCACAGAAAAGAATGATATTGTTTAAGCATTTGATAGAGACTAACACATTGTTCACGAGGGTTATCGTTGGCAAGTTCTATTCTTAAACCCATAAAACCAATCCTATGATAATACGGATAGATTTTATTTTTGAACACATCGTAGATGTAGGTATTATCATTTTCTCTGATCATCTCTTCGGGAATCCAACCGAAAGTTTCGAAGATGGGTTTTAGACTGTAAGAAGATAAATTCGATGGATTTATCATATTGTAATGGGTTTCGGCGGCGCTCAAGATATAGCTGATTTGCTCGCGTTGTTTGTTCAACAGATGGCGGCGCATGGCGCGGGAATAGCCGGTGATTGAGCCGACGGTCAGGACACCGATGATGGCCAGAACGCCTAACATTTCGATCATACTACGACCGTATTGCGGCGCATATGCTTGTCTTTTTTTCGCTTGTGTACCTCTTTTGTACACGGCGCTCAAAAAAGTCGGCGCCTCTGCACCACACTCCGGCCGCAGGATTTTTTCTTTTTGCGGCGCCTCTGCACCACGCTCCTGCCGCAGGATTTTTTCTTTTTGCGGCGCATCTTCGGCGCACTCCTGCCGCAGGTTTGTTGGGAAAATGTTTGTTTTGGTTCTCATGTTACTTCTTCTTTTGCTTTAAGATTTTGGGAGACCCCTTGAATTTTTCGCTTTACAAGCGAAAAATAGGGGGGACTTTATCTGTTTAAAAATATTTTTTTTCACATTACCCCCCCGCAGCAAAAGTCAAGTCTTTTTTTATAGATATTTTTGCAAGGTCATTTGTATGATCTTTCAGATAGTTTAATTTTTCAAAACAGAAATTATGTATAAGGCGTAGATTAACCAACGGAAAGGAATTTATCATGGAAGAAGAAAAAATAACCCCGCCACATCAGGAAGATCATGGGCCGGAGCATAAGCATGACCATCGACCGGATAAGCATAAAGAATGCCACTGCGGATGCGGTGATCATGATGGAGATTGTTGTTCTAAGCATCATAAAATTAAAAAATGTGTGTGGGCGCTGCTGTTCTTTTTAGCCGGATATGTATTTGCGCAAATGTGGAATTGTTGCTGTTGCAAAGCGCATCATGCTAAATATCATAATCTGATTGAACATGCGGCCAAAATGAAGACTGCCTCTTACCCGAATGATATCGGTGGCGGTATTATCATTATTAACACGGAAGGTACACCGAATGTGGATCACTTTACGGGAAGATATCATCCGCATATGGCAAAAAAATCGGCCAGAGGCCATCAGCCGGATATGACTGAAAACGCGCCGACAGCGCCAGCTTCTCAACCGGTAGGTACGATGAACAATGCCGAATAAATAATCGCTCCTTCGGGAGCGTATTTTTATTTAAATGTGGAAAACAATGCCAGCGCCGGCGGCAAGTAAAATGTAAAAGATCGGACTTTTGGGATAAAAATGCATGGCCAAAAGCAAAGCCGTAAACAGTCCGGCATTTTTATAGTCGGTGAGTGAAATTTTCGCAATATCCCAACCGGCATAAAGAATAAGAGCCAAGACGGCCGGACGAATGCCTTGCAGTATGCGGGAAATATAAGGATTTTCGGCCCATTTATCAAGAATTTTGCAGATCATGAAAATGATGATCATTGCCGGTAAAACTTCGCTTAATGTGGCGGCAATTCCGCCGTAAATACCGCCGACTTTGTATCCGGCGAAGGTGGCCATATTGATGCCGATCGGCCCGGGTGTTGATTGCGAAATGGCAATCATGTCGGCCAGCTCAGCGGTGGTAAACCATTTATATTTCTCGGCCAGATCAAACAAAAAAGGAACGGTCACCAGTCCGCCGCCGATGGCAAACAGTCCGATTTTGAAAAACTCCCAACATAATACCAGGTAAATCAAGGCTTTTTTCCTTCCCGTGGCGGAAACGGCAAGAGAGCGCCTGCTGCCGCTAAAATGACGATGAGTACAGCTGAAAGCCGGAAAAATACCAAAAGCAAACCGACAATGACAAAAGTTACATAATCACGGATATTTTGCATACCGCTTTTCCACATTTTCCAGACCGTGTCCACAATCAAAGCAATGACGCTGATGCGTATACCGCCGAAAGCCCACTGCAGGTATGTGTTATCCATGTATTTTTCGAGAAGGGCGGCGATCAGTAAAATAATGATGATTGAAGGCGAAATAACCCCTAATGTGGCTGTGATTAATCCGGATAAACCGCGCCGTTTGTAGCCGATAAAAGAAGCGGCATTAACGGCAATAATCCCCGGCGTACATTGTCCGATAGAATAATAATTTAACAACTCCTCTTCCGACGCCCACTTATTTTTTTCCACAACTTCGTGTTTGAGCAAAGGAAGCATGGCATAGCCGCCGCCGAAGGTGAAAAGTCCCATTTTGAAAAAGAGTGTATATATTTGCCACAAACCGGTCATCATGTTTTATTTTTGCATATCCGATAATACTTTCAGCGAAATAATTTTATCCGGATCGGTTACTTCACCGTTGCGGCCTGTTCCTTTTTTGATTTGATCAACCGCATCCATGCCGGAAATGACTTGTCCCCAGACGGTATATTGACCGTCAAGGTAACCGGCATCGGCGAAACAAATAAAAAATTGACTGTCGGCAGAGTTCGGATCAGATGCACGAGCCATGGAAACCGTGCCGCGGCCATGGTGCTTCCGGTTAAATTCGGCAGGTAATTTTTGACCGCTTCCTCCGGTTCCGTTACCTAAAGGATCACCGGTCTGTGCCATAAAACCGGCAATGACGCGATGGAATTTTAATCCGTTATAAAATCCCTGACGCGTTAATTCCTTAATTCTGGCGACATGTTTCGGCGCAACATCCGGATACATTTCAATAATTACCTGACCGGCAGGCAATTCCATAATCAGTGTGTTTTCCGGATCTTTAATTTCAGCGGCTGAGGCTTGAAATGCCAAGCAAACGGCAGATAGCACAGCGAATATTAATTTTTTCATCATTTTTCTCCCTGAAGTTATATTTGACGCCAAAATACATCAGTTTACTTCGGAAGTATACAAAAATTTTGTTGTTTCAACGGATAATATGTAAAAAGTTATGTTTTTGTTTGAAAATAAGAAGTTGAAATTTTATTTTTCGATAGATATAATGCAACTTTGAAAGAAAATGAGGAGAAAAAAATGGAATTTTATAAATGTAATCATTGCGGTAACATTGTTGCGTATGTGCAAAAATCGGGCGTCAATGTGGTTTGTTGCGGCGAAAATATGGGGAAAATTGTTGAAAATACGGTTGAGGCCTCTGTGGAGAAGCATGTTCCGGAAATCGTGCGTCATGGTACCGTGGTTCATGTCAAGGTCGGGAGTGTGGATCATCCGATGGAGGAAAAACATTATATTCAGTGGATTGCGTTGGAGACAAAGGCCGGAAATCAGCGCAAAGTTTTGCAAGCAGGTGATCGTCCGGAAGCTAATTTTTATGTAGCACAGGATGATGAGGTTCTTAAAGTTTATGCCTATTGTAATTTGCATGGTTTGTGGAGTAACACATTATAATAAACGAAAGATAGAAAAAAGACATCAGTTCGATGCTGATGTCTTTTTTTGTTGTTTTAAGCGCGAAAAAACTCGGCATTACCTTGATTAACTATCATGAGGCTTTGCTCCGTTTCATCGTAGTAAACTTGATCTACCCCCTCAGGATATTCTTCTTTGAAGATTTTTTGACCATTATAGAGATAGAGATGATACTTGTTCTTCTTTTTCAGATAGAATATTTTTTCCCTATCACCCAAGATGCCGAAATCTTCAATGTTTGTAAAATGATGCCACACGCTGCCATAATAGGCATGGACACACTCTTTGGTGCTTGTGCAGAGGGCAAATTTTACAAAATCGCTGACAATAATGCGCTGCATTCCCTTACAGATAAGCTTTCGATTATGAAGGTCATAAAGGCAAGCTTGAGCCTCCGGCGTTTCATAAAGCAAAAAATTACGATGTATTTTAATGCTTTCGACGCGGATTCTTTACACCAAATCCAGATGACGAAATATGAGCCATTCGCCAGAGATTTGAAGGGCATAGTACTTACTGCTGAGCACAAAATTTTGGCATTTCATGGATACAAAAATTTGATTGTTTCCAACGAGAAGAACATGGTAATTGTGCGTGCTCTGCGTTACGACAAAAGACAATCCCTGATAAGGGAAAATTTCGGTATTTCCGGTCAGCGTGGTTATTTGCTGCCCGCCTGATCGATACAGGCCATTGTCTGTTTCGATCAAGTCAAGGCTTTCATGAACGACCAAGTGGCGTTGATTTTGCGCATAGGAAACTTTTTTGAGTTTTCCCGTTATTGCGTCTACACGAAAAAGGCCGAACACATCACCATCCTGAACATGGATAAGTTCAAGAGAGGGGAATACTTTAAATTTATACATATTTTTAAATAATAAAAGTTAGTAAAGCTATTATAGGAACTTATACAAAAATGTCAAGAGTATAATAAAAAATAGACATAAAAAGATGGTGTTGCGCAAAAATGAGAAAAATATTGACATATTTCCAAAAAGCATGTATTAATATAATATCTAATTTATAATTTATAAACTATGAAAGTAACAAATCCATTAAAACAAGACGTCCACATTAAGAAATCTCATTTGTGGATGGTTGGGTTGGGTACCGTGATTGGTCTCGGTTTCCTGATCAATTGTGTCGTTGCACCTTTTTTGCACGAGGTATGTACCCCTATTGATTGGGAGCAACTTATTTTGAGTGCCGTGCTGCTGGCTGGATTGGGAACGGTTCGGAAAACGGTTCTTGCGCGATTTAAATATCTGCAGCAAGATGATGTTGTGTCTGAAGAACGCCAGCAAACGATTGAAGAGATGCTCAAAGAAAAACTTTGGGTGCCGTGTATCGGTTGGTGTCTGGTAGCCGGTTTTGCCATCAACTTTTTGGTCCATCCGTTTTATGACGGAGTCCATTTGGTTGACTGGGAGTGGTTACAAACATCCATTGCCTTGTTTTTAACATTGAGTAGTGCCCGTGAATTTAACGTGTATTCGCAAAATGAAAAACAGGCTCTGATGGAGCTTAATGAACAAGACTTAGAACGTGAACGCGAGGAACTCGAAGCCTTGCGTCATACTGAAGAACATTAATTTTCTGCAGTTGTGGTTACATCACTTATTCATTTTGTTCTGTCTTCGCAGATTCTGACAACGATCGCTTGTATCGGAGTTGTCTGTGGATTGGCTCAGATTTTTTCCCAAGGTAAAATTCTGAGTTTTCAGATGCCGCTGTTACAGGTCGGATTTAGAAGCCTTCTTGTCGTCGGTTTTGTGCTGTGCTTTTTTGTTGATGTGCCGGCGATGACAGGTTTTGGATCTTTGATTGCTGCTATTTTACATATATTGATCGGCTTTGTTGTACTGGTCGGTTTGATGTATGTAGTGCAGCTCATCGGATCTTTGATCCTCGGAATCCTTTTCTGGGTTTTTGAGGATTTAATCTGAGTAAAAAAACCTCTGAATTGATTTCAGAGGTTTTTTTGTTGTCAAAAAGTTATGCAGTGCATATTTTATAAATATTTACATTTGAACGAAATTCATTATGATATGCCACAAAGGAGATAGAATATGTATAATACACGATTGATTACAAAAGATTTGACATGGATCGGCGCCAGTGACCGCCGCTTAGCCTTGTTTGAAAATGTTTATCCCATTCCGCATGGTATTTCGTATAATTCGTACTTGCTTTGCGACGATCGTACCGTACTTTTCGATACGGTGGATTCATCTGTCAGCCGACAGTTTTTTGAAAATTTAACCCACGCCTTGAACGGTCGTACGCTTGATTATGCGGTTGTTCATCACATGGAACCGGATCATTGCGCAGAGTTGGAACATTTGATGATGCGTTATCCGCAGGTTAAAATCGTATGTAATGCGCAAATTAAAAAAATGATTGCGCAGTTTTTCGATTTTTCGTTATCTGATGACAGCTTTATGCTCGTCAAAGAAGGCGACACGCTTAATACCGGACATCACGAGCTTGCCTTTATTGCGGCGCCGATGGTACATTGGCCGGAAGTGATGATGACTTATGATCGAACCGATAAAGTTCTGTTTTCGGCCGATGCATTCGGAACATTCGGGGCGTTAAACGGTAATATTTTTGCCGATGAGGTGAATTTTGTCGGTGAATATCTTGACGAGGCTCGCCGCTATTATACGAATATTGTCGGAAAGTATGGGCCGCAGGTGCAAAATGTTTTAAAAAAAGCCGCACCCCTTGATATACGAATGATTTGTCCGTTGCACGGATTTATCTGGCGTCAGGATTTGGATTTTTACATCAAAAAATATGATCTTTGGTCAAAATATGAAGCAGAAGAAAAAGGCGTGGTTATTGCTTACGGATCAATTTACGGCAATACGGAAAATGCCGCGCAGATACTTGCCGCTAAATTGGCGGAAAAAGGTGTTCGTCATATTCATATGTATGATGTATCGGTTACCCATCCGTCTTATATTATCGCGCAGGCTTTCCGCTATTCGACTCTGGTTTTGGCTTCGGCAACTTATAATGCCGGCATTTTTGTAAATATGGAAAATCTGCTGCGAGATATTGTGGCGCATAACCTGCAAAACAGAACAATCGCTTTGATTGAAAACGGATCGTGGGCGGCAACTGCCGGAAAACAAATGAAAGAAGAAATTACACAATTGAAAAATTGTACGCTTCTTGAGCCGATTCTATCAATTAAGTCTGCCGTCAAAGAGTCCCAATTGGCAGAAATCGAAAACTTGGCCGAACAGATCATAAAAGCCTAAAAGATGTGGAGAAAAACAAAATTTTCTTTTCATTTTGTGCATGGGGCGATAGAGTGATCTTGTTAGAACTATATGGAGAAAACTATGAAAAAATATATTGCAGAATTGTTCGGAACATTTGTTCTGGTTTTGGTTGGTTGCGGTACGGTTGTTTTTTCGGCACCGTATGTCGGTAACACAGGTATCGCATTGGCTTTCGGCTTAGCTGTTATGGCTATGGCCTATGCCATTGGTCCGGTTTCCGGTGCTCATGTTAATCCGGCTGTTACACTCGGTGTGTGGTCAGCAGGACGCATGAAGTTCGGAGATGTTCTTGGTTATATTGCAGGGCAGTTCGCCGGTGCCGCTCTCGGTGCTTATGTGATTATTGCCATTGCCAACGGACATTTGTCCGGATACGACGTTGCTCTCAACGGCTTGGGACAAAACGGTTGGGGTGAAAATTATGCCAGCGGGTATAATATGACTTCAGCGATTTTGTTTGAGTTTATTGCAACTTTTATTTTCGTAAAAGTTATTTTGCGGACAACGGCCGATAATTTGAAAATTGCCGGTGTCGTAATCGGTTTAACCTTAACTGTTATTCACATCTTGGGTTTACAGATTACCGGCGTTTCGGTTAATCCGGCACGCAGTTTCGGTCCGGCTGTTTTTGTCGGCGGTGAAGCTTTAACTCAATTGTGGCTGTTCTTGGTTGTTCCGTCGGTTGCCGGTTTGATTGCCGGTTTGGCTTCTCGTTGCTGCTGTGGTTGTTGCGGTTGCTGCAAAGGCGGTGAGTGCACTTGTGGTGATAATTGCCAATGCGGCGAGGGTTGCACATGCCAAATTCCGGCGGCAAAAAAAGAAACGCCGGCTGAAGTTAAAGCACCGCGCAGATATTCTCCGCGTCGCAATAACACACGCCGCAGTACATCTGCAAGAGGACAGAGCAGAAGATAAATATCTGCCTTGAAAAAACAAAAAAACAGGCATCAAACGATGCCTGTTTTTTTTGTTTTCGTTGATCAAATTACTTTAATTCAACTTTAGCACCAGCGGCTTCCAACTTAGCTTTGATAGCTTCAGCTTCTTCCTTTGTAGCGCCTTCTTTAACAGTCTTCGGAGCACCTTCAACCAGATCTTTAGCTTCTTTCAAGCCCAAGTTGGTGATGGCACGAACTTCTTTAATAACGTTAATTTTGTTAGCGCCGGCATCGGCCAAAACAACGTCAAATTCTGTTTTTTCTTCAGCAGCGGCAGCAGCACCGGCACCAGCACCGGCAACAGCAACTGCAGCAGCAGCGGAAACGCCCCATTTTTCTTCTAACATTTTTGATAATTCAGCTGCTTCCATAACGGTCAAAGCTGATAATTCATCTACTAATTTGGCTAAATCTGCCATTTTCTTTCTCCATTAAAATTAAAATTTCAATTAAAAACCATTTTACTCGGCATGAGAGCCGAAAACTTAAGCAGCTTTTTCACTATATGCTTTGCAAACCCGAGCCATTTTGGAAGCCGGAGCTTGTAACAAGCCGATAATTTTAGCATGCAATTCATCCATAGACGGAATGGCGGCCAAAGCTTTGATTTCATCAATCGTTAAAGCTTTATCCGACAAAGCACCACCCATGATAACCAATTTTTCGTTTTCTTTTGCAAATTCAACACAAGCTTTGCAAGCTGAAATCGGATCAGAGGCATAAGCCATTGCAACCGGTCCTTTGAATAAATCAGCCAAACCTTCAAACTTGGTTCCCTTTACAGCAAGACGAGCAATACGGTTTTTAGTAACTCTTAAAGAAGCACCGGCTTCGCGAATTTTATTTCTCAACTGATCAGCTTCTGCAACCGTTAAGCCGAGGTATTCGGTAATAACGACAGATTCCGCATTCGAGAAGACTTCGTTCAATAAGCCGAGTAATTCTGTTTTTTCTTCGCGGTTCACTTATTGTCTCCATACGAAAAGTTATATTCCTGCATTGCAAGAACGTTACCAAACCCACATCATACGACGATGACGTGGAACCCAAATCTGTCCGAGGAGAAAAGATTAAATTCAATAAATCAAATCAAGTTCACTCCGTCTGCGTGGGACAGTAAGGCAGTTCAACAAAACGGCCGCCCACGGTCTTGGACAGTCATGAACACAGCAAAATTGCATTCATTGTTTGCGTATATAAAACATAAAATTACCGGTGTCAAGCACTATTTTTTGCGAAAAGAATAGTATTTATGCAAAATAAATGTAATAATGGTTGAAAATATCAGATAAATTGCTTGTGCCGCCCACGTTTTTAAGCCGAAAACCACCATCAAGAGTGTCAAAATCGGCGCATTTATTAAGTATATAAACACATAAACCGACCACGCTTTGGCAAATTCCTTTTTCCAATTTCCGTGACTTTGAAACACATAATAGCGCATTGTAAATACCGAAATATTTATAGTCAGCAGATATTGAACAATCAATGCAGCATTGGCACTCACTTCCGGCGAAAAGTTCCACCCCGCCGCAACATTAATTTTACCGAAACACCAATCAAGCAAGTTTAAGAGAGAATATGCAAAAACCGTATTAAAACCGCCAACCAGCAAATAGCGCAATTTTTCCGGTAACGGAAACCAGATATTTTCCGCCCACTTATACAGCTTTATAATCAACTTAATCATTGCTTTGTTCCTCAACGTCTATCCCGTTCGGCACATTTTTATCCAAAAGAGTTTCCAACTCCGTTGTGCGATAGGGTGACAAAATATTTTCATCCCACACATCTTCCGGTGTTTTCATATCAATTTCAGGCATTCCCGGATGAATCATAACTTCCACCGCCCGAAAACCTTGCGGAATTTTTACATCATTAAACAAATCTCGCGAAATTTTGCAAGTCCACAGCATTGTGTAAAAATATGCATCAGTATGGTAATTATTCACCCAAGTCAAAAACCGTAGCAACACATATTTAATCAAACTGCCGTCAAGAAGATGCGGTAATCCAAACTTTTTAATATTCTGCCGATTATATTTCAGTGTATAAAAAATATTCTCGTTCATTACGCGAATACGATGTATGTTATATTGCGCCGCCATGTGTCGCACCACGCGAAAAATAACCGGAATTAAATGCACATGCCGATGCCCGTCAATATGGCTTAACTTTAAGCCTGTATGCAGATATTTTTCAATTTGCGCACGAATTTCCGTTTCAACTTGTTCTTGAAATTCCTGCGGTTTTATGATTGACAGTAGCAACAGCTTCACAAATCCGTTTTTCAACTTTCCGTCCGAACCGACCAACAGCGGAATCTTATGCGTATCTGCCGCCGGATATTCGTTAGTCAGATTAAGGTGCAAACCAACCTGTAAATCAGGCATTTCTTTAGCGGCTTCAACTGCTTCGGCGGCATATTTTTGATTAATCATCAAACTGGTGCTATTTAAAACCCCCTCTTTGTGCGCCTTAATAATGGCGGCATTCACACCTTTGCTGATTCCGAAATCGTCGGCATTAAAAATTTTTTCAAGCATCACGCTTATCCTTATTTTCTATGTAATCGGCCATATATAGCGGACGTTTTTTAACTTCCATATGAATTTTTCCGATATATTCGCCGATAATTCCCAAACAAATAAGCTGTACCGCCCCCAAAAATACCACTGTTACCATAATGGTGGCATATCCCGGTGTCGGATTATGCAAAAAGAAATGCTCAACAAACACGTAAATACCCATCAACAGTGCAAAAATTGCTCCAAATAAACCGATAACCGTTGCCAAACGCAAAGGTAAAACCGAAAATTGCAGAATACTGTTCACGGCCAATTTTAATGATTTTATAAAATTATATTTAGACATACCGCTGAAGCGTTCCGGCGCCGTAAAATCAATAATTGCCACTTTATCGTGCGGCATAATCCAACTTAACAGCCCGCGGAAAAGTCGGTCTTGCTCGTTAAACCCTTTCAAGAAATCCACATATTTACGGTCAATCAATCTAAAATCCGGTGCACTTTCCATCACCGCCGTATCCGATAATGCATTCAAAACATAATAAAATGTTTTGGCACACCACTTATATAATTTTGACGTTTCTTTGTTGTCCACACGCTTAGTCAACACAATTTCATTGCCTTCCTGCCACAATTTAATCATTTGCGGCACATAAACCGGCGGATGCTGCAAATCGGCATCCATAAAAATCACCGCATCGCCTTTGGCATAATCCATACCGGCAGTCATGGCAATTTCATGACCGAAGTTACGTTTCAACTGTACAATTTTAACGCGTTTATCTTTTTTTTGCAGTTTTTTGCAATTTGCCAACGTGTTGTCAGTGCTTCCGTCATCCACAAAAACCAGTTCATAATCCGCACCGGTTACATTTGCCATATTTTTTTGCAACTGTTTATATAATTCACCGACATTATCCTGCTCGTTATAAGCGGAAACGACAATACTTATCAATTTATTCGGCATTTTCATCCTCCTCGGGTGCATAAAAACCGTAAAACACCTCTTTGATTTTAGTTTTACCAAAATAATTTTTTAATTCAAGCCGAATAATATGCGGTTCACTGATTTTTTGCCGATATTGTTTTTGATAGGCGGCATATTCATCGGCACTTTCCGCCACCACCAATGCCCCGTTTTGCTCAAAATCAGCCGCATCAAGCCACGGATTATTCTTCGGGCTGAGCCAAATCATCGGTTTGATTTCTTTATCGGCATACAAAGCCACCATATCGGCATACCAGACATTTCCGCCGACATAACGCGGTTTTCTATTTGTTGTTTGTTCATATTTCTGCACCAGCTCCGATGCCACTTTTTCAACCGGCGTTTGAAAACGAATGCTTGTTGTCAACAAGCTTTGAACAATATACGCCGCCGCAAACAGTACCGAAACACATCCCACCGTTGTTACGAAAATTTTTTCTCTATGTTCGTTCCACCGCATCGGAAAAAAGTAAAACAACGCAATTCCCGCCATAAACAAGCAAGGGAATCCCCACATACTTTTCAAAGGTGTTCCCTGCGCCGCCCCGATCAGTGCAAAAATTAACACCGGTGCCAGTGCCGTTGCCCCGATAAACAATCCTTGGGTTTTATTTTTCACCGCAACGGCTTTTTCGCCGCCGGCATAAAAACTGCCGTATATCAACAACGCTGCCGCCGCAAATAGAATCTGCGCACCGACAAACTTAAGCGGATAAGCAATATGCCGCCAAAAAGAAGTTATTTTTCCAACATGATTGCGCGAAGCAATGTAATTTAGCATTTCAAAATCATTCTGCCAAAGCCAAAGCAAATGCGGCGCTACAATCAGCACACAAACTGCCGCCGCCGCATAAACCTTCGGATTTTTAAGCAACTTCAAAACCCCTTTATCGGCAACAACAAAAATCGCCAACGACACCAGTAAAACTCCGCTGACATACTTATTGAGCAAATTAAGTGCGGCAAAAACACCAAACAACAGCCAATCTCGCCACTTGTCCTCGCTGTACGCGCGCCAAAAAAACAAAGCGCACAACGGCCACAGTGCCACGGAAATTACATTGACATTAAATTCCACCGCCGAAAAACCGTAATAAATAATACCAAATTGCAACAGCGCCGCCATAATGGCCTGATTTTCACTTAAAAAACAACGCGCCAGTTTATATATTACCCAAACACCTATTGTCACAAACAGCGGGCTTAAAACATATACCGCTTTATCAATTTGTCCGGTTAAAAGATAAAAAGGATAGGCAATCCATCCGGAAAAAGGCGGATGTTTGGTTGTTCCCCACAGGCAATATTTTCCCCAAACAAGCGCCTCTTGCGTATCCATCGGCAAACTTAAACGCCATAACGGCACAACGCACCACAAAACAAAGTTTAAAGCCAGAAAATACTTAAAAACTTTACGCATATCCATAATTTTATCTTCCGTTAACTCATCATAAACCAAGCCCGATTTATAACATATAAATAGAAAATGTATAGTAAAAAATTTAGCATCATATTGACAAACGCAAAATATTTTAAAATTTTTGTCATTTTTTGCTTGCGTAATTTTGTTTTTTATTGTATATTATACATAGTTAGTTTTGTCTATGGAGGATACTATGCCGGAAACCAATGATTTTGCCACACAACTGAACGAACTCTCGGAAAAAGAAAATCCGACACCCAATGAAATTGACGCCTTTATCAAAGGGCTGGCGGAAAGTACCGCATCGTTGGACGGTTTTGATATTTCCGATTTAGAAAAATTGACCGTTCTGGTAAACGGATTACCGGATAACTCCCCATACAAAGAAAAAATAAACAATCGCATTGAGCAAAGAATTATGGAATTTGCGATGCAAGAACCTTCATTCAGCCTTCTTGCGCGGCATAATGAACTTTCCGCAAAAGGAGATGATATAACGCCTGCGGAACGTTCCGAAAAGCGTATTCTGGAAGCTGCCGCCGTCGCCATAATTTACGATTCTTCAGATAATATTTCACCGAGCAACGCGGTTGCCTTAAGCGATTACTTGAAAATCGCTGAAAATGTTCCGTCTCTGCCTGACGATTTAAAAGAAAAATTCACACAGATCGGCACTAATATAGATAAGGCCTTAAAAGAATTTGACGATATCAACGACTTGCAGCGTTTTGCAGGCATGAATCCGGATGAAATGGATGCCAATGAAGAGGCCTGGTCACAAAAAGCAGAAGAACTGCTGGGCAAAATTGAAGCTACCGAAGAATTGAAAATTTTTTCACACCTTGCCGTGCAACATCTTAAAGATAAAAAACCGCAAGATGATGCTCAAGCTGTCCTTATTCGCGAAATCGGTGACATCAAAGAGCAATATAACGAAACACTGAAAACAGAAATCATCAGTCAAGGAGCAAACCATAAGTTCCAAGCCGAAACCGGCTTGAGCGACGAAGAGTTTGCCAATTTACAATTGTTGGGCAATGAGGCAGTTCAAGAAGCCTATAATAAATTCAAAGCCGAAACCGGTTTGAGTGACGAGGAAATTGCCGATTTACAATTATCCGGCGATAAAGGTCTGTTAAAAGATGAGGACCAAAAGAAAAAATATCAGCAATTTTTAGAAACTCGCGATGAATTTATTTCGGAATATCTGGATGATGAGAAGAAAAAGGACGACTATCTGAAACTCCTCAAAACACGCAATGAATATATCGAGAACTACATCGGCGTTGACATCAATAAGGCGATCGATGATTTAACACTCAATGAGGTTTCGGCAGGTGACACAACAAAGAGACGCAAACTGCAAGATATATTGCAAAAAATAAAGGATGATCCGAATGCACCTTTGAGTGATGAAGAAAAACAATTATATTCCGAATACACAAAACGTCACGATGCACTGATTGATACGGCAACTGAAGCCACAAAAGTTGCTTTTGTACGTCAGGTTGAAAATCTGGCCTGCCGCACGGCAAAAATTACCGGTGCCAAGGATATTACCAAGTCCACAAAAAGTTTTCTTCAAGATTTTGCTCAGAAACACCCTAAAACGTGGATGTATGGCAAATGCATTGCGCTGGGCGGTGCCAAAGCAGCCATCGGATGGGGAATAGGCGCAATTGCCGGAGCCAACGGTTTGGCTGTTTACTCGGCTTATAACACTTACCAAGCTTATCGCAAAGCTTATAAGCAATTCCAAGAAAAAACCGGACAAACCGGCTTTAAAAACTTTGTGGAATATTTGAAAAAACCGGAAAACAGTGACACAAAAATTAATTTGATTCGTTCGCTTGCCACCACCGGTGTTGCCGTCGGCTTTGCCGTGGCCGGTAATGTAACGGGTCTCAGTGCACTTCCGGTTTATAAACAAGCAACCAACGCCGTGGTTAATATGGGTGCCAATATTGCCAAAGCATTTAATCACGTCAAAGACTTAAAGAACAAGCATCCGAAAAAATTCTGGACAGCCGTTGCGGCCTTAGGTGCAACGACCGCAATCACGGCAATCAGCTTTCTGCCGGATTCGGTCAAAGAAAAAGTTTCGGATTGGGCTCATGGTATTTTAGATAATGATAATACCCCTGACCCGATGCCGGAGCCGGAAGTTCCCGCAAACACTT
>JAFVEP010000049.1 GCA_017475935.1 Alphaproteobacteria bacterium | reverse complement strand
GTTTGTACATATCCATATTTTTTTCTCCCTTTTTCTTTGATTATTTTTTTATGATTTTTCATCTTGATTAATTCCTTTCATTTAATAAAATTCTGTTTTTTAACTTGTTTTCGTGAAATCGCTTATATTGCCCTTTTCTCCGCTTTATTAACTCTATTACTCTTACTATACGCACATAATCCTTATTTTCACATTCTCCTTGTTATATCGTTTAAAATAAGAAATGTCAAGTAATAAACAAGATATTTACGCAATTAATTCTAAATAACTTATCTATATAACATATTATTCCTATCATCACCCTAAATAAAAATGCACAAAGCATATAATGTGTTATATGCTCTATTGTTATTCTTCCTCTCTTCAATCCCGTTTGATCATTCTGGTGAAAAATTCAAGAAGTCCTCCCGAATCTTTGCAAACAACCGACGGACCCAACAATCCGCCGCTATTCAAGCGCTTTTCTCTCAGCGGCTATCTTTTTGAAAAATTTCCGCCCGTCTCGCTCGCGCTGTTTTTTGGTACGCACATCAAAAGTGAAGCGATTGTTGGTCATGCGCATAATATATTTCATAACCTTGCGCATTTCCTCTTCATTCATACAATCAAGGGCGTGACTGATTTCATAAATCTGCCACCGAACATAGCGATAATTAACGATTTCCTCTCTAATTCGAACCGTACCGTCAGGCAAATAACAGTCTTGCATTTTGGTTCCTTTCCCATAAAAAACTACCTTGATGAGAGGTAGCAGGAAGTCAAAACCTATTAACAGCAATAATGCAGCTTATTTGTTGCTTTACAAAAAAGCAACTTATTCACTGCCTTCCTGCTATAACATCATCAGTGATGACTCAGGAACAGAGATTTAATCTTTGTGGCGGAAAGTAATACGACCTTTCGTCAAATCATAAGGCGTCATTTCAATATCCACTTTATCGCCGACCATCACGCGAATACGGAATTTACGCATTTTTCCGGCAGTATGCGCCAAAATTTCCACGCCGTTTTCCAACTTAACACGAAACATGGCATTCGGCAATTTTTCAACAACTTCGCCCGTTAATTCAAGCAATTCTTCTTTACTCATGTATTTCCTCAAAACTCATTGTTTTTTTGCATATATAGACGCATTCCGCGCATTTTGCAAGAAAATAATCATCAGCCTGTTATTTTTTGCTGGTGACGATTTTGACGGCATCTTCCGCCGATAGCGCACTCGGCGCATATCCTTTCGGAATAGCGTAATTGTTTTTTCCGCATTTCAGATACATACCGTAACGGCCTTTGCTTAAAACAATATCTTCACCGGTCTGAGGATGTTTCGCCAACACTTTCGGCTCCGGTTTAGACGGCGCAGAGGCCAGCAACTCTTCAGCACGCGCCGCTGTTATATTGAAAATATTGTCCTCACCCGTAAGCGACTTTGATTTTGCGCCTTGTTTGATATATTGCCCAAACTTGCCGATATTCACCTCTATACCGTTACCTAAATCACGCGGCAGTGTCAAAAGTATCTCTGCCTGATCGAAGGTCAATTCTTCCGGTTTAACAAATTTCGGCAAAGAAGAGCGTTTCGGTTTTTCGGTTGTAGCTGTGGCATCTTCCCCAAGTTGAACATAAAATCCGTACGGTCCTTTTTTCAGATAAACATTCATATTTTTGAGCTGTCCCAAAACTTTATCTTCATTGGCCGGCGCGGCGGTTGAATTTTGAACGGCTTGCGCTTCTTCCTCTTTGGTATCGGTCAGCGGCTTGGTATATTTGCAATCCGGATAGTTTGAACAGCCGAGAAAAGCACCGAACTTGCCGAACTTAATACTCAAACGTCCGTTATGACAAACCGGACAGCTGCGCGGATCCGTACCGTCTTCGCGCGGCGGGAACAAATGTGCCGACAAGGCTTCGTCAATGCGGTTAATAACCTCTGTCAGCTGCAGCGGCTGTACATTTTCAACCGTCTTAATAAATTTTGCCCAGAATCCGCCGAGAAGTTTTTTCCATTCCATATGACCGGCGGAAACATCGTCTAAATATTCTTCCAACTGTGCGGTAAAATCATATTCCACATATTTTTTGAAAAAGTTTTCCAAAAATACGGTCACAATTCTTCCGCGATCTTCCGGAATAAAGCGCAGTTTTTCGACTTTAACATATTTGCGCTCTTGCAAAACCGCAATAATATTGGCATAAGTCGACGGGCGGCCGATACCGAGTTCTTCCAATTTTTTCACCAAGCTGGCTTCGGTAAAGCGCGGCGGCGGCGTGGTAAAGTGCTGCGCCGGCTTAATATCTCCCTTATTGACCGACTCGCCTTTTTCAACATTCGGCAGAATCACATTATCGTCGTTTTCATCTGTGTCATCTTTACTTTCCTGATAAAGCCGCAGAAAACCGTCGAATTGAATAACCTGACCTGTCGCCCGCAGCAAAATTTGCCCGTCTGCGGAAAGCGCATCGACAATCACGCGATCCAATATGGCCGGATTCATCTGACAAGCCACGGTGCGTTTCCAGATCAATTCGTAAAGTTTGTAAGCATCACTGTCCAGCTTCATTTCCATCTTTTTCGGTGTATTCATCACATCAGACGGACGAATCGCCTCGTGTGCTTCCTGTGCATTTTTAGTTTTATTTTTATATTCTTTGGCTGTTTTCGGCAAATAGGCCGCACCGAAATATTTTTCAATCGCCTCACGGCAAGCCTTGACGGCATCTTTGGATAAATTAACGGCATCGGTACGCATATAAGTAATAATACCGTCTTCATAAAGTTTTTGCGCCACCTGCATGGTTTTTTTAGCGGAAAATCTCAGTTTACGCGCGGCCTCCTGCTGCAGGGTGGAAGTTGTAAACGGCGGCGCCGGATAGCGGCTGGCCTTTTTGCGTTCAACTTCATCAATATGAAAACTCTGCGCTTCGATTTTAGCTTTGGCATCCAGTGCTTTAGCCTCGGTATTAATGGAGAACTTAGCCAATTTTTTGCCATCAAGATTAATCAGATGCGTTGTCATCAGAGCTTGCGCCTGCGTAATCAAGTCCACATCAATGGTCCAATATTCTTCCGGCTTGAATTTTTCAATTTCGGTTTCGCGTTCACAAATCAAACGCAAAGCCACCGATTGCACACGGCCGGCAGAACGCGAACCCGGAAGTTTGCGCCATAAAACCGGCGACAAGGTAAAACCGACCAAATAATCCAGTGCCCGACGCGCCATATAAGCGCTGACCAAATCCTGATCGATTTCCCGCGGATTTTCGATTCCTTCTTTGACGGCGGATTTTGTAATTTCATGAAAAACGACACGTTGAATTTTTTTGCCGTCGAGTTTCTTTTTTTCTTTCAATTCCTCTAAAATATGCCACGCAATCGCTTCCCCTTCTCTATCCGGATCGGATGCGAGAATGAGCGTATCACAGTCTTTAAGTGCGGCTATAATATCATTTAAATGTTTGCGGCCGGCGGCACTGAATTCCCAATGCATGGCAAAATCATGTTCCGGATCAACGGATCCGTCTTTGCTCGGAAGATCACGTATGTGTCCGTAGCTTGCCAATACTTTATAGTCGTTTCCAAGGTATTTATTAATGGTTTTGGCCTTCGCCGGAGATTCAACAACAACTAGTTTCATTTTGATTTCCTTATTTTATGCGTGCCACGCGATTACCGACCTGCCGCTCAATTCTTCCCGTAAATTCCAAATCCAGAATCTGTTCAAAAAATTCAGCTTGCGTCAAACCGCAATTGCGCAAAAGCTCATCAACATCGACACCTTCATAGCTGATCAACTCCAACAAAGAAGATTTAACCGGCGGTGTGGATTTGATTTTTTTCTGCTCTGAAATATTTACATTATTTTCGGCTTTGTCAAGAGTATTCAGTTGATTTTGATAATTTTTCAGATGATTTTGCGCTGAAAAATGCAAGACATCTAAGATATCATCGACATTTTCGGTCAGCACAGCGCCTTCTTTAATCAAATGGTTCGGTCCGGCGGATCGCGGCTCCAGCGGCGAACCGGGAACGGCAAAAATATCCTTTCCCTGATCCAACGCACATTTTGCCGTAATCAGCGAACCGGAATGCAAGCCGGCTTCAACAATAACCGTGGCCGATGACAGCGCCGAAATAATACGGTTACGACGCGGAAAGTTTGAACTTTGTGCGGGTGTCCCCATCGCAAACTCCGAAACAACCAATCCTTGCGCGCATATTTTTTCATAAATGTCACTGTTTTCCGTCGGATAGATAGCATCAACGCCCGTCCCGAGAACCGCAATCGTCGCCCCTTTCTGATTTTTGGCATACATTGCGCCTTTATGCGAGGCACTGTCTATTCCGCGCGCCATTCCCGATGTGACCAGAACATCGCGTTCGGTCAAATCATAAGCCAGCCGCGATGCCATTTTTCGACCGGCAATACTGGCATTACGCGCTCCGACAATGGAAACATTGGCCGGATAGTTAGCCAGCTCAATATTGCCGATCATATATAAAATCGGCGGCGCATCGGAAGTGTGTTTCAGCATTTGCGGATATCGTTCATCATCAAAGGAAACAATCTCCGCCTGTTTGCGTTTGGCGCGTTCAATTTCATCCTCTGCCCAATCAATACTCGGAACTTTTTTATTTTTCTCAACGACTGAAAGCGCCTGCCGCACGCTTCCCTCCTTGCCGAGAAGTTTATAGAAGGTCACCGGACCGATTCCTTCGGTGTTAATCAGTCTGAGTATGTCAATGAGCTTTTCGTTTTTCAATTTATTTCTTCTTGAATGTAATTTTACTTTCCGTACCGGCGATTAAACGCTTAATATTGGCGTGATGCCGCACAATCACCAAAAGGGCGATGGCCGTATAAAAAGCGGCATATACCGGCGGACAAAGAAAATAAGCAAAAATCGGCGCTGAAACAGCAGCCGTCAAAGCGGCAAGCGAAGAATAGCGGAACAAAAAAGCCATCATCAGCCAAACGCCGAAAGCAATCAAAGCAAGCGGCCACTGCGTCATCAAAATAAAACCGAATGCAGAAGCCACACCTTTACCGCCCTTAAATTTCAGCCATACCGGAAAATTATGGCCTAAAACACCGAATGTTCCCGCAACCAATGAGGCCAACATATTAAAGGTGGTCGAATGTGTTGATGCGGCAAAATCAAGCGGTGTTTGCGGCGTTACTTTATAAGCAATATAGGCAGCGATACCGGCCTTAAACGCGTCCAGAAGAACCGTCAGTAATGCCAGCCATTTATTGCCGGTGCGCAAAACATTCGTCGCACCGATATTTCCCGAACCGATTTTGCGGATATCCCCATAGCCGGCCAAATAACACAAAACTAATCCGAAAGGAATTGAACCCAACAGATAGCCACCCAGCGCGCATATTCCCAATATCACAATCATTTTTTCCTCCGTAATTTGACATATTTTTAAGCTGTTTTTAAAAAAAATGCAACTCAATTTTCCGAAATGTAAAAATTCTGCTGAAAACCTAAAAAATATTAATGACAAGAATAATAAAATGGGTAACATACAAAAAGATTGAAGACAAAGGTTGAAAAATGACACCTGTATTTAAAAGAATTTTACTCAAACTATCCGGCGAAGGCTTGGCCGGCGAAGAAAAAACCGGCATCAGTCCGGAAGCGGTGCAAAAACTGGTACGCGAGATCATCCGCGTGCATGATCTCGGTGTGCAGATCGGCTTAGTTGTCGGCGGCGGAAATTTCTTTCGCGGCGCCAAAAATGCCATCGGCAACATGGATCGCAGCGTTGCCGATCAAATCGGTATGATGGCTACTTTGATGAACGCCCTGACATTGCAGTCTTCATTGGAAGAATGTGGGACAAAGGTCAAAATTTTCTCCGGTTTAGCAATGCCTCAGGTTTGTGACACCTATTCTTTCCGCAAGGCTATCAAAGCTTTACAAGACGGCAAGATTGTTTTGTTTGCCGCCGGTACGGGAAGTCCGTATTTTTCAACCGATTCAGGAGCCGCTTTACGAGCCGCGGAAATGCATTGCGATGTTTTGATGAAGGCAACGCAAGTGGATGGTGTGTATGATTCTGATCCGCGCACCAATCCGAACGCTCAGCGCTATGACGAAGTCAGTTACGACGAAGTTGTGGCCAAACAATTGAAAGTTATGGATTTAACCGCCGTGTCAATGGCACGCGACAATCATATTCCGATTATGGTTTTTGAACAAAAAGGAGAAGATTCAATTGTCAAAGCCGTATGCGGACAAGTAAAGCATACAATGATAAAGCAGAGAGGTTAAAATGGCTGATTATAATACATTAAAAGAAGACACACAGGGACGTATGGAAAAAACACTTGAAGCGATGCGCTCGGACTTTGCCGGACTGCGCGCCGGCCGCGCCCATGCCAGCTTATTGGACGGGATTCTGGTTGAAGCTTACGGAAACATGACTCCGATCAGCCAAATCGGTACAATCGGCGTTCCGGATGCTCGCACTTTGTCCGTCAGCATATGGGATAAAGGGCTGATGAAAAGCGTTGAAAAAGCCCTAAGAGAAAGCGATCTGGGATTAAACCCGATGAACGACGGACAAATGATCCGCATTCCAATTCCGCCGCTGAGCGAAGAAAGACGTAAAGAATTGGTCAAAATCGCCGGAAAATATGCTGAGCAGGGCAAGGTTGCCATTCGCAACATTCGCCGCGATGCCATGGATGAAGTGAAAAAAATGAAAAAAGACAGCCTGATTTCCGAAGATGAAGAAAAACGCTACTCAAACGATATTCAAAAATGGACCGACGAAGCGATTAAAAAAGCCGATGAGCTTTACGAAAACAAAGAAAAAGACATTATGCAAGTATAGGACCGTGAACTTTGAAAACGACTGAGATTCAACATATTGCTTTTATTATGGACGGCAACCGCCGCTGGGCCAAAAAACACGCCTTGCCGGCGATTGCCGGTCATCGTAAGGGCGCGGAAAAGTTAATTGAAATCGCTAAAGAACTAAAGAAAACCGGCATCAAATACATGACTGTCTACGCTTTTTCAACAGAAAATTGGAATCGCGAACCGGCTGAAGTCGAAGGCTTGATGAATCTGCTTGAACATTATTTAGATACAAGTTTTAAGGAGCTTCAGGACAATGATGTTAAAATCAAATTTATCGGCGAACGCTATATGCTTGCCGATAATATCATTCAGAAAATGAACAAGATTGAACAGGATACTGCCGACAATCAATCTGTTGAACTTTTAATCGCTTTAAGTTACGGCGGTAGGCAGGAGATTGTTCATGCCGCCCGTCAGTTGGCACAAAAAGTGGCCGACGGCAAATTGTCTGCCGAAAAAATAGACATGGAAAGTTTTGAAAATTGTCTTTACACCGCCGGTGTTCCGGATCCGGATTTATTAATCAGAACCAGCGGTGAAGAGCGTATCAGCAATTATTTGCTGTGGCAGCTGGCCTATACGGAATTTTATTTCACAAAAACGCTGTGGCCGGATATAAATATGGCTGAACTGAATGAAATCTTAGAAAATTATAAAAACAGGGAGAGAAGATATGGTAAGTCGTAAATTTGGCGCAATCACAAAAAGGGTTTTGGCCGCCGTGGTCATGATTCCGATTGCCTTGGAAGCTTTATATTTGGGAAGTCCGTACATTGAAGTATTGGCGCTCGTTGTCGGCGGCTTGCTTTCTTGGGAATGGGCCAACATGCTTTCGCCGGCATCAAAAAGATGTTCTGCTTACGTCACGGCCTATATGATGAGTTTAGCGGTCAGCGTCTGGGGATATAATTTTGCCATTACTTTACCGATGATTTTGATCTTATCTGCTTTCGTCTGGTTTTTAGCCGAAAAAGAAAAATACCGTAAACTCGTCACCCTCGGTGTATCCTATATCTCCATCGGTGTCGGCTCTTTGGTGTGGATATATGTTTCGTTTGATCCGAGCGAAGGTAACTTTGATCCGCAGTATAATTACAGTCTGATCATGACGACATGGTTTTTCCTCATGGTGTGGAGCATGGATATCGGCGGATTGGTTGTCGGCTGCAATTTAAGAGGTCCGAAACTGGCTCCGACGATCAGTCCGAATAAAACATGGTCCGGCTTGTTCGGCGGCATTTTACTGGCGGTATCGGTGAGCATTATCTTTATGTATTTCTGCACACAAGTCATGGAAGTACCTTTTTATGATTTCAGCAAATTCCGTTATATTTCGTTTTCATATAAACCTTTTCAAATTCGTTATGAATGGACCGTCAACAGTCAGCTATTCTATGCTGTTTTAGCCGCCATTGTCGCCATTTTGGCACAAATCGGCGACTTGATTGAATCTGCCATCAAGCGCACGGTGAATGTGAAAGATTCTTCGAAGCTGATTCCGGGACACGGCGGTGTCTTTGATCGTGTCGATGGCTTAATTTTTGCCGCACCGTTTGTTTATATGTTCTTTATTTATTTGCTATAGGTGATAAAAAATGGAGATTTTGTTCAATATATTGTACTATGTCATACCTTTTATCGTCCTTCTGGGAATTTTGGTATTTGTTCATGAATTCGGACATTTTCTGATTGCACGCCTGCTCGGTGTTACCGTTACGGATTTTTCACTCGGGTTCGGCAAAGAGTTGTGGAGCCGTCAAGATAAGCATGGTACAAAGTGGAAAATTTCCGCCATACCGCTCGGCGGCTATTGCCAATTTTTAGGCGACGCCGATGCTTCATCAACCACGAATGCCGACTTATCCGCGCTTTCCGAAGAGCAGAAAAAGGGAGCTTTTCAAGCCCAAAAACCATGGAAAAAGTTAGCGATTGCCGTTGCCGGACCGTTGTTTAATTATCTGTTTGCCGTTGTTGTTTTTATCGCTTTATTTTACAGTGTCGGCCGCATGGTTATTCCATCGATTGTCGGCGGAACCATTGCCGGTGAAGCTGCCGAACAGGCCGGTATTATGGCCGGCGATCGCATTGTTTCAATCAACGGGCATGAAACACCTGATTTTCAGGCTATCACCAATGAAGTCATGCTCGCGGAAACAGATGATGTTGTGGTTAATGTCGAACGGCCGATGACGCTGAAATTAACGGCTGAGGAGATGTCTTTTGATTTGGGCGATCGTCAAATTAACAATGAAAAAGTGATCGGACTTCTTTCTATGCCGAAAAATGACGAAGAAAAAAACCAAAATCTCCCGCCGGTTGTTCATCATGTTATTGAAAACAGTCCGGCCGCAAAAGCCGGATTTGCCCGCGGCGACATTCTGCAGACAATCAACGGTGTTGCGTTAAACAGCTTTACCGATCTGAAAAAATATGTGAACACTCACGAAAATGAGGAATTCGAAATTGCTTTTCTTCGGCCGATAGCCTTTGCCGTAACACTGCGTGATTCCGAATATGATCCGGGAGACGGAAAAGTCAAACGCCGCCTTTTAGGTATTACATCATCGCAAGAAGTCAGCTTTGCCGAAAAAAACATGTCTTTATCCGCGGCAACCAAAGCCGGTCTTAAAGAAACATATGACGTCACTGTCAGCACACTGCGCGCCATCGGACAAATGATCAGCGGCAAGCGCGGCGGAAAAGAAGTCGGCGGCATTATCCGCATTGCCGAAATGTCCGGCGATGTGAGCAAAAAGGGCGGACTGCTGAGCTTTGTTTATTTCATGGCTTTGTTGTCTGTAAATTTGGGTATGTTAAACCTGTTGCCGATTCCGGTTTTGGACGGCGGCAACGTGGTCATTTTTGTGATCGAAATGATCATCGGCCGAGAGTTGAATGTAAAAATCAAGGATTACATTTTCAAATTCGGTCTTTTAATTATTTTAGCCATCATGGTGTTGGCAACATGGAACGATATTGTTCATTTGATTGGGCGCTTTTTTGATAAATAAAGGAATAGAAAATGAAAAAGATATTTTATACCGGACTGTTGACGAGCTTGATTGCCTTTCAGGCAAGTGCACAAGACGTCGTCATTAAAAAGGTTGAGGTTGACGGTTTGCAGCGCGTTGAAAAAGCAACCGTTTTATCCTATTTAAACTTAAAGAAGAATGCACGCGTCACACAAGACGATCTGGATGCGTCATTTAATCAGCTGTATAATACCGGATTATTCAGCGACATCAATTTCGATACATCAGAAAGCAATGTCTTGAAAATCAGCGTCAAGGAAAACCCGATTATCGGCAAGCGCGCCTTCGATGGTAATGATAAAATCGACGACAAAATTTTGGAAGGCGAAGTTCAATTAGGCCCGCGTTCCGTATATGACAAGGCAAAAGTTCAGCAAGATGTTCAGCGGATTTTGGATGTTTACCGCAAAACGGGACGTTACACCGTCAGCGTCGAGCCGAAAATTATTGAACGTGACGAGAACAGAGTTGATTTAATTTACGAAATTGATGAAGGTTCCGCCGCAAAAATTGATAAAATCAACTTCCTCGGCAACACGCACTATTCCAATTCGGACCTGCAAGATGAGATCATGAGCAAAGAAAGCCGTTGGTATCGCATTTTCGGGTCTGCGGAAAACTATGACGCCGAAAAAATGGATTATGATAAAGAACTGTTGCGCCGCTTTTATACAAACCGTGGTTATGCCGATTTTGATGTCAAATCCGCTGTTGCCGAGCTGAGTGAAGATCAGAAATCGTTTATTTTAACCTTTGTTCTTGATGAAGGACCTCGTTACAAGATTCAAGATGTTTCCGTCCGCTCCGAGTTGAACGGTGTTGACACAAAGTCTTTGTATAAGGATTTGGAAATTGCCGAAGGTGATTGGTACAATGCAGAGGATATCGAAAAAACCGTCACGGCCATGACCGAACGCCTCGGCAAAAAAGGTTTTCCTTTTGTAGATATCTATCCGGAACTCACGCGCGACACTGAAAACAATAAAATAAACGTCGAATTTGTGGTTCGCGAAGGTGATCGTATGTTTGTTGATCGGATTAACATTACCGGTAACGACCGCACAATGGATGAAGTCATCAGACGCGAATTCAGATTAGATGAAGGCGATGCATTCAACGTTTCAAAGCTCCGTGATTCACGCCGCAACCTAGAGAATTTGAATTATTTCAGCAAGGTTGATCTTCAAACCCGACCAACCGGCATGAATAAGGCGGATATTGATGTCAATGTTGAAGAAAAATCGACCGGATATTTCAACGTCGGTATCGGTTATTCAACAACGAACGGTGCTTTGCTTCGTACCGGTGTAACGGAAACAAACTTCCGCGGTAAAGGTCAAGAGGTCGGTTTTAATATCGGTCTCTCCGAGCGCACCAAGGATTATGATATCAGCTTTACGGAACCTTACTTCTTGGGCAGACGTTTGAGTGCCGGCGTTGATCTTTTTATGCAGGATCAGGACTATGAAGAAGAAGCTTCTTATGATACGCGCACAATCGGCGGCAGAACGCGTTTCGGCTGGAACTATACCGATGATTTCTATCATTTGGCGCGTTACTCGCTGAGCACGAATAAAATCAAAAATGTCAAATCTTACGCTTCTGAATTTGTTAAAGCGGAGGAAGGCAGTGCGACAACTTCGGCCGTCGGACAAACCTTTATTTATGACAAGCGCGATAACGCCATCAACACCAAAGAAGGTTACTATCTGTCGTTCGGACACGATATTGCCGGTTTAGGCGGCGATACGAAATATAACCGCTTTGATGCCAAAGCTTATAATTTCAACACTTTCTTTGATTATTATACGCTTAAAATCTTTGCAACCGGCGGTTACATTGCCGGCTACGGCGGAGAAAAAGTACGCATGAGCGATCGTTATTATTTGGGCGGTCAAAACATGCGCGGTTTCGAATTTGCCGGAATCAGCGCACGCGACAGACGCACACGCGATGCTCTCGGCGGAAATTGGATGGTTTATTCCGGTGCGGAAGTCACCTTCCCGATCGGTTTGGATGAGTTAGGCGTGAAAGGACGTACTTTCTGGGATGTCGGCACAATCGGCAAACCGGACCACTATGATTCGCAAAAAATCGAATACTCTTCAAAACTCAGACAGTCCGTCGGTTTCGGTTTCGACTGGATGTCACCGATGGGTAAGATTGATATCGACTTCGGCTTCCCGATTGCGAAAACCAAATACGATGAAACGGAAGTCTTCCGTTTGAACTTCGGTACAAGTCTGTAAGAGGTTGATATGATTGACAGAAGTTTTTTTGATGTGAAGGAAAATGTGACTTTGGCTGACGTGGCCAAAGTCACCGAATCGCAGTTATCCGATCCGGCAAAAAGCGGAGAAGTTATTACGGACATTGCCACCATGACCGCTGCCGATCAGACTGAACTTTGCTTTTTCTATGACCGGAAAAGTAAAGTTCAGGCGGCGCAAATGAAGGCTAAAGCCTGTGTAACCACGCCGGCTTTGCAAGAATTTGTGCCGGAAGGTGTCATCGTTTTGTTAAACGATAACCCAAAACTGGCCTTTGTACGCTTGAACGAATACATGTATGCCCCTAAACCGACAGATCAAGGAATTGATCCGACGGCGCAAATTGACCCGAGCGCTAAAATAGGCGAACACTGCACAATCGGCGCACACGCGGTTATTGGCAAAAATGTTGAAATCGGTGAATTTTCCATAATTGAAGCAAACGTTGTTATCGCTCAAGGATGCAAAATCGGACATCACTGCAAAATCGGCAGCAATGCCTCCATCGCATACAGCATTATCGGAAATTATTGCTACATTTATACCGGTGCGCGCTTAGGACAAGACGGTTTTGGCTTTGAATTAATCAACGGCCAACATCACCGCATTCCGCAACTGGGCCGTCTGATTATCGGTAACGATGTCGAAATCGGTGCCAACGCTTGCGTGGACAGAGGTGCGCTTGCCGACACAATCATCGGCGACGGATCTCGCATTGATAATTTGGTACAAATCGCCCACAACGACAAGCTCGGGCGCGGCTGTGTGATTGTATCGCAAGTCGGCATCGCCGGCAGCTGCACACTCGGAGACTATGTTGTACTGGGCGGACAAGTCGGATTAGCCGATCACTTGAATATCGGCAGCGGTGCTCAAGTTGCCGCTCAATCAGGCGTCATGCGCGATATTGAAGCCGGCGCAGTCATGATGGGAAGCCCATGCGTACCATTTAAGGACTTCATGCGTCAAGTTTCGTTTTTACAAAAAAATTCCAAAAAATAGAGGGTAATATGGCTGAAAATAAAATTTATAACATTGATGAAATTATGAAAATGCTCCCGCATCGCTATCCGTTTTTGCTGGTTGATCGTCTGGAAGTTGAAGAACCGGGGATTAAAGGTATCGGATTAAAGAATTTAACCATGAACGAATTGTTTTTTCAGGGGCATTTCCCGAACAATCCGATCATGCCGGGTGTGTTACAGGTTGAGGCTATGGCTCAAACAGCCGGTTGTGTCGTTATGAGCGCTGATGAAAATTATGCTACCAAGAGGAGAGGTGTTTTATTCATGGCTGTTGATAATGTAAAATTCCGCAAACCGGTACGCCCGGGCGATCAGTTGAAAATGCACGTTGAAAAGATCAAAGAACGCCGCAATATTTTCGTTTTTCACGGCACATCAATGGTAGACGGACAAGTTGTTTCGGAAGCCGACCTGACGGCGATGATTGTCGATGAGTAATTTCCATTGTCATTAAATAACAAAAAGGGCATCGGGTTTGAAACCGATGCCTTTTCGCTAAAGTTTTTTTAAGGCCAATACCTCATTGGGAAATAACGTATAAACATTATAGACAATGCGGTCACCGGCTTTAAGCGTAACATTTAATTTGCTCTTTTTAATAAAGATGAGTTTCCCGTCGGTTGTTTCGATAAACCACGTGTCGATCGGTACAAAGGTCAAACTGTAACGAATTTTCATCGCAAACATATTTTTCACCGTTGCTTCAATCGGATCGCTTGCCACCAGATATTCACCGGCATCAACACCATCGGTTGTTTCGCCATAATCACTGCCGTCACCGAGTTCACAGCCGTTAATGCGCGCTATCTCATTGGGACAATACGTATAAACGGCAAAGCTGATTTTATCACCGACATGCAGATCTGCGTTATACCGATAACGCAGCATATAAAAATATTCGCCGTTATTAATCTGCAAGACATACGCCTTAAACGGATACGGCAACTCGCGGCGCATCACAACGGAATAAAGCTTAACAATGGAAAACACCTCTTCTTGAGAAGAATTTTGCGCATCGCTGTTTGATCCGTTTTGCGAATCGGGACGATGATCGTCTTGAAAATAATCCGGCCGATGCAAACGCCAATCGGGTTCATCTTCATCACATGCTGACAGACACATTGCCATGACAGCAAAACATAGGAATAACTTTTTCATAGGCATAAAAATTAAAATGATATGGATATTATATATATTCTGCGCAAAAAAGTAAACAGAAAACCGCCCGCAAAATACGCAAAATTTTGCCGTTAAACAGACACTGCATAACCCGATAATATCATTGCAGGCTTCAAAATAATATGTATAATCAAGCAAGAGGTGCTTATGCAAAAAATAGGGATATTAATTGATAAACTGATGGCCGACAAGCGGCTGATGTTTGTTTTTTTCTGCCTGATCGGCGTATGTTTAAGTTGTTATTTTCAATACGAAATCATCAGTGATTTTGAAAATTATCACTACTATCTGCCATGGGCATTCGTTCATGACAAAACATTTTCTTTTATCGCCTTAGCGGCCGAGAATAGCTATCATAACCCGCTGGCGGATTTACCGACCTATTTTATAGTTGAACATTTCAATGATCACCCGATTGTTCTGAGCGCCTACAACGGATTATTTTACGGCATTTTGATGTTTGTTTTTTATCAGCTGTGCCGACTGATCACCAGCCGAAGCATTCATTTATTTTTCATCATGCTCTTAGCCATGACCGGATTTGCGGCCATGGCACAAATAGGCACATCATCAAATGAAATCACGGTGAGCATCGGCGTAATTTTCGGACTTTATTTAATTTACCGCGAAGTTTTTGTACGCCGAAGCGAGCGCCTTTATATATTCTTTTGCGCCGGTTTCAGCTTGGGAGCCATGCTCGGTTTGAAATTGACGGTGATTATATATTGCTTAGCTCTCGGCTTAACGCTTATATTATTTTATAAAAAATGGCAAAAACCGCTGCATGTCATCACCACATTTGCCCTCGGCGGTCTGGCGGGATTTTGCGCCGTTTACGCTTGGTGGGGCATTATTTTGTGGCACAACATGGAAAATCCGATGTTTCCGTATTTAAACAACGTTTTCAAATCACCTTACTATGCGGACAAATTTTTAACATACAGCGATTTTTATGAAAAAAAATGGTGGGAGTATTTAGTTTTTCCCTATATAGCTTCTTTTCAACGCAACACTCAGGTTGTTTCGGAGGCTTACATGCTTGATGCACGAATGGCCGCCGGCTATACATTGCTTTTAGCCGCTGTTGTTTGGATGATCGTCAAAAAGAATGTTCGAGAAGTTTGCACAAAGCATCAAAACCTTGTTTTTTTAGCCGTATTTGCCGTTCTGAGTTACATCGGTTGGATGGAAATCTTTTCAATCATCCGCTATGCCATCGCTTTTGAAGTTTTGATTTCTTTATTTTTAGTTTTATTCTTTTTCAAAATCAAGCCGCAAGGTCTTTACAAGTTTGTCGTCTGGGCAAGTATGGGATTGATCGCCCTGTTTGTTTTGCTATCAGGCTTGCCGTACAAAAGTTGGGGATCGCGGCGGCATTTTACGCAAATTGTTTCTATTGAACCGCTCAATCTTCCTAAGAAGTCTTTACTGCTTTGTTTATCCCCCGGCATCGGCGTAGCGGCGGCAAAAATTGCCGAAGCTCATCCTGATGTTTTGATTGCCAATGAAGTATCGACATTCACCCTTCCGGATACGGAGATGTATAACAAAATCAAACAATATCAAAAGAGCAGTCAATTTACCGCTTATCTTCTGGCACTGAAAACATCTGTCAATGCATTTGATTATCACATGCCTATTTCTCTTATTAAGCAAAACAACAATCCGATGGTTTTTTCCAATTTGCAGTATATCATCCGCACCGAACTGGGCGTAAAAGACTTTTATTGCCGTAATATCAACAAAACACCGATAAACAGCAAAATTTTTCTGTGTACGCAAAAAAAATATAAGGATCTTTTGTTCAAATAGTAAAAAAAGAGCCTCAGAAAAGAGGCTCTTTTTCATTTTTATTTTTTCAAATATGACGCAATTTTCGGAGTCAGATCCGTCGCTCCGAACACCACCTGCCCTTTGGCAAAAACATAATCAAATCCGTCTTCTTTAGCAACTTTGGCGATCAAATTTGTTAATTCGACATCAATATTCTGAACTTTTTGCGCATATTCAAGCTGCATCATCTGCTGACGCTGAGACAATTCCACTTTATATTTTTGCGCCAGATTTTTCTTTTCTTCCTCACCGGAAAGTTTAGCAATTTCACCGTTGGCTGTATTCACCCACTGCTGCAAAGCCGCCAATTTGCCCTGCTGCTCCTGACGCAAAGCCACAACGGACGGGGTTGCGTTCACCAAAAATTGCACATCAACGATACCGATTTTCGGTAATTTTGTATTCGTCTCTTTAACCATAATATTCATCCTTTCTGTTAAAAAACTAAGCGAAAGGATAAAAAGAAGATGTATATATTTAGTTAAATTTTGGCGATATGATCAATAAAATTTCAAGGCAATCGTACAAGATCTCCATGTACATCCGCAGGCCTTTCTGGCTTTTTTGTGTGTAAACGGAATGCGAGATGTCAAGCCTTTATCCTTGGTATGATGCTGTTCTTCAAAATTATCTTCAAGTATGTGCGTGCGCAAGTTATACAAACCGTTCCCTAAATCATCCGGTGTCAAAAATGCCGCTTCGATTCCCATATAATTCGAATTATCTTTTTTCCAGTCCACTTGCGCCAATTTACGGCACTCCGAGCTGTTCAGATTGGTCAACAAAATGACATATGCGCCCACACCGGGATATACCTTTTGATATTTTTCCGGATCACGGTACAAAGAAAAAAACAGACTGCGTTCCACCCGCGTTTTAAATGCCTCATAGAAATACATTCGTCCCCCGAAACGGTTCGGAATATAGGTTACTCCGTCCACGGTCTGCGGTTCCAGCTCATAAGGCAAATAGGATCCGCTCATAATTGTTGCTGTGTCAAAGCTGCGAAAATTTGAAGTACCATAGTTATTGCGAATGTTTTGTGTGATAAAGATAATGTCATTTTTAGTTTTGGAAACGCGGTAATCAGCCAAAAAATGAAAGTACGCAAAATACAATCCCGTAATCACCAACAAAACCGGAACAAAGATGTGCAGAAAATATATAAAAGCATCCAACGAAAAGGATCTGTACGTTTTTTTCATAGCCAAAGTTTCCACCTAACACTAAGGACAGGTTAAAACTTTTTAACGCATTCGTCAAGCTTTTTGTGTTCAAGCGCCGATTGATCAATATCTGCGCAGTATTCCGGAGAGAACCCCCTGAATTTTAATACGCTCCGAAGCAAAGCTTTTTGTCTTATATTCTTTATTACACGGAATAAGATGCACGACTTGTCCGTCCTTTTTCAAAACTTTAAGCGTTGCTTCCTGATTATCCACCAAGGCAACAACAATTTTACCGTTATCTGCCTGATTTTGTTTACGGATAATGGCTGTATCGCCGTCCAAAATACCAGCCTCCATCATTGAATCACCTTCTATTTTCAAGGCATAGTATTGTCCGCGCGCAACCATCTCATAGGGAACGGCAACCGTTTGCGTTTCATTGGCAATGGCTTCAATCGGCGTTCCGGCGGCAATTTTGCCGTAAAGCGGAATGGCAACAGAACCATTTTGCACCGCTTCTTCACGTTTTTTTTCTTCATCAATAACCGCCTGCGGTTTAAAGCGCGGAAGACGAACAACTTCCAACGCGCGAGCCTTGTGCGGCAAGCGGCGGATAAAGCCTCTTTCGGCTAAAGAATTTACCAGCGCATGTATTCCCGATTTTGATTTCAGCTCTATGGCATCTTTCATTTCATCAAACGAAGGACAGCGTCCTGTTTCGCGATTTATTTTATTGATATACATTAATAGGTTATATTGCTTTTCCGTCAGCATGAACCATCCTCTCTATGAACAAAATTTGTTCTATATTAGTTCTATAAAAAGACGTTTGTCAAGAAATAAATTTTTATTTTTTCTTCGTTGCCGTTTTGTTTTTTTCTTTCGGCTTTACATATTTTGCGCCGATTTCCATAAATTTAGCCGTTCTTTTTTTCTTCAAATCCGAGTAGTTTTGTTTGAGCAGTTCATCAAGAGCTGTACGGATAGCCTCTTTTGTATTGGCAAAAGTTTTTTGCGGATTCCGATGCGCACCGCCGAGCGGCTCTTCAATGATTTCATCAATAATGCCGAACGATTTTAGGTCTTGCGCTGTCAAACGGAGGGCTTCAGTCGCTTCTTTGGTTTTTTCGGCCGACCGCCACAAAATCGAGGCACAGCCTTCCGGCGAAATCACCGAATAAATCGAATGTTCAAGCATCATAACTTTGTCAGCGGCGGCGATGGCAATCGCCCCGCCGGAACCGCCCTCGCCGATAACAATTGAAATAATCGGCGTTTTGATCCGCAAGCATTTTTCAATAGACGAAGCAATCGCCTCAGCCTGTCCGCGTGCTTCGGCATCAACCCCCGGATAGGCACCGGCGGTATCAACAAAAGAAATGATCGGCAGTTTAAATTTTTCCGCTAAATCCATCAAACGCTGCGCTTTGCGATAACCTTCCGGTTTTGCCATACCGAAGTTAAATTTAATCCGCGAATCCAAATCATTGCCTTTTTCCTGTCCGATGACAACAACGGCCGTATCCTCAAAAAAGCCGATGCCGCTGATCATCGCCGGATCATCGGCAAAACGCCGATCTCCGCTCAACGGTCTGAAATCCGAAATCAAGGCTTTGATATAATCCAAACAATGCGGTCGGGACGGATGCCGCGCAATTTGTGCTTTTTGCCACGGTGTCAGGTTTTTATAAACATTTTCGATATGTGTTTGCAAATGTTTCTGCAAGCGTTTAATTTCCTTGCTGATATCCATATCTTCATCTTTGGAAATTGATTGCAAGTGTTCGATTTTATCTTCAATATCGACAATATTTTTTTCAAAGTCCAGCACAAGGGTTGTCTCTTCACTCATTTTCATTCCTTCCGTTTATGAGGGGGAGTTTAACACATTTTTTTAAAATGTTTAGCTTTTTTTTGCGTCTGTTCATGGAATATTGACGTTTTGTTAAAAAGTTTCGGATAAAATGGGGCGAAATCAGGGTTAGAAGCTTTCCCGAAAGGATAAAAACATGCTATTTATATTTTTCACCGCCGTCTTTTCTTCATTCAGCTGGATGATTTACGCCGTTATGTTCGTCAAATCAAAAATCGCGGCTGAAGGCCTTTGGGAGCAAAGTCCGGAAATGATGCTGTCCGTCATTGCCACCGTATTCATTCCGGTTTTGGTCATTTGGATGATTTTCGGCTATATCAATCAATACATCAATGTCCGATCTATGAACCGCAAACAAAACGAGCTTTTAACACAGTTACAGAAGAATCAGGATTATACGGACTTGGTTGTTCGTGTTATGTTAGATGCCGAGCATGAAATTAAAGACGGGTTTGTCATCAATAAATTTGACACTTTGATCAGTGATATGAACGAGGCTTTGAGTGAAGTCATCAAACGATGCAACATTGCCTCTTCTGCACAGCTTGATCAATTATGGCAAAGAGTTGGCCGCGGAGAGAAATGGAGCTTAGGCAAAGCCGTATTGGAAGCTACAAAAAGTCAGAGTACCTTTGACGCATGGGTTAGAGAAAAAGTGGGGCGGGACAAAGTATTCAGGGGCGCTCTTCTGGAGTTCTGCTCACGTTATCAAAATCTTTTGCAGCTGCTTGAAAAACATGACCGTGACCGCATTTTTCTGCGTATGATTGAAACAGGCGTTTTCGGCAAAGTGTATTCGATCATCGCACCGCTGACCGAAGGCATAAAACCCTTTACGGCAACCCGCGAAGATAAATTACTTTCCGATACGCAAAACAGCAACTATGCATCCGTTTTGAAAATGGCGACCATTGAAGAACCGAAAGCATCGGAAAGCATTGTCAATGTAGATAAAAATGATGATGAAGACGAATATATGCCAAGAGAAGAGAGAAGTTCTCTTTGGGCAAAACTCAATCCGTTCAAGCGGCAGGAGGAAGAAGACAGCGACGATGAAAACGATGTCGATCCGTTCTTTCAGGCTTTGCACAACAGCTTCGGCGACAAACGGGAAAACACGCCCGAACCGCCGTCAATGGGACTATCGCCTTTCGGCGATTTAACAGCCGGCCGCGAACCCTCCTTTGAAAGCGCTGTCCCGCAATCCGAAACGCCGACGCTCAGCGCACTGCGTGACGAAGACCAACCACGCACACCTTCATTCAGTAACAACGATAATTTATCCGCTTCGCGTTTTGATGCGGCCGAACCGGACTTGCCGTCACAAGGCGGACAACCACAGCAGGATAATGAAGATTTGGTTTATCCGTTTGGCGGGTGGACAGATGAAGACAATTATCGCAAGTAGCCTTTTTTCCGCCATCATCGGCGTAGCTTTTACCGCTCAGGCATTCATAACCGATCGCATTGCGCTTTACGGCGAATCGAAGTATAAAAGCGGCTTTGAAGCTTTCGCATATGTCAACCCCGATGCACCGCAAGGCGGACAAATCGTTCTTCCGGCATACGGCACGTTTGACAACTTCAACCCGTATATTTTTAAGGGCATACCGGCCACTTTTGTTTCCCAGCTCAGTTTTGAAACGTTGGGATTTTCACCGGTTGACGATCCGTTTACGGTTTATCCGCTGTTGGCGGCAAAGTTTGATCTGCCCGAAGACAAATCCTATGTGGGTTTTTTGCTCAACAAAGAAGCCAAATTTTCCAACGGCGAACCTGTGACCGCAGACGATGTTGTGTTCAGTTTCAACGCCATTATCGATCAAGGATCACCGGTTTATAAAATGTATTATGCCGATGTTGACCGTGTGGAAAAAGTCAACGATCACGAAGTGCGCTTTTATTTCAAGCCGAACACGGATAATAAAGAATTGCCGATGATCTTGTCACAATTCAGCATTTTTTCCGCCAAAGACTGGCAGAATCGTGATTTTGCCACCCCGACACTGCAAGTTCCGATCGGCAGCGGACCATACACGGTCAGTGATTTTCAGGTCAACAAATTCGTCGAATTGAAAAAAAATCCGCACTATTGGGGCAAGATGTTACCGGAACGCCGAGGCTTTTTTAACTTTGATACAATCCGCTATGATTACTATCAAGACACAACCGTTACTTTGCAAGCATTATATGCCGGCGAAATTGATGCCAGAGAGGAATATATCGCCAAAATTTGGATGACCGGCTATGACAACGAACTGATCAAATCGGGCAAAATCAAAAAAGAAAATATTGAACACAACAATCCGGCAACTTTACAAAATTTTGCCTTTAACATCCGCCGCGATAAGTTCAAGGACAGGCGTGTGCGCAAGGCAATTGATCTGGCTTTCAATTTTGAATGGGCCAACGAAAAGCTGTTTTACAACCAATATAAGCGTTTGTTCAGCTATTTTACGAACACTGGCATGGAAGCCAAAGGCTTGCCGCAAGGCAAAGAAAAAGAAATTTTACAAGCTTTCGCCGATAAATTAGCACCGGATATTTTTACAAAACCCTACGAGCTGACAATCAACCGAAACATATACAGCTCCCGTGCCAATTTAAGAAAGGCGGTTGCTTTGCTGCAACAGGCCGGATACGACTTTGTTGACGGCAAAATGACCAATCTGCAAACGAAAGAGCCTTTGGAAATTGAAGTTTTGAGCAATTCAGCCAACGGATCTACTTTTACCAAAGTCATGTTGCCGTTCATTGAAAACTTGCGTAAAATCGGCATCAAAGCCGAATTCCGCAATTTAGAGGTGAACATATTTAAAAACCGTCTGGATAACTTCGACTTCGACATGGCTATCGTCAGTTACCGCGTTTCGCAGCTTCCCGGAAACGAGCAGCGTGAATACTGGGGCAGTGCATCGGCAGATTTGAAAGGAAGCAACAACGTCATCGGCATTCAAAACGAGGTTGTCGATGCTCTGATCAAGGGTTTGGTTTCGGCTCAGCATAAGGACGAATATGTAGCCTATGTTTCAGCTCTTGATCGTGTTCTGCTTTCTGAAAACTACATGATTTTCCAATGGTACTCACCGGTTTCGCGAGTGGCTTATTGGGATAAGTTCGGCATTCCGCAATCAGACGTCAAAACCGGTTTTCAGCCGTTTACTTGGTGGAGAAAATAACTCATGCGCAACTACATCATCAAAAGATTGTTTTTAATTCCTTTGACACTTTGGGGAATCATTACGGTCAATTTCGCCATCATTCAATTAGCACCGGGCGGTCCGGTGGATTATATGCTCGCGCAGTACCGCGGTATGAACACCGATGCCAAATCGCAAATAACCTCCATGAGCGAAGTCAATACCCAAACCAAACCCAATGACTCGGCTTATTCCGGCGCACAAGGCGTACCCGACGATTTAATCAAAGCGCTTGAAAAACAGTTCGGTTTCGACAAGCCTTGGTATGTTCGTTACGGCAAAATGCTCAAAGATTATCTCTGTTTTGACTTCGGCAAAAGTTATTACCGCGACAAAACCATTCTTTCGCTCATTAAAGAAAGAATGCCGGTTTCCGTGTCTTTAGGGCTGTGGTCAACTTTACTGATCTATCTGATAGCCATTCCTCTCGGAATTAAAAAAGCGCGTGTTGACGGATCAAAATTTGATGTCTTTTCCTCATTTTTTATCGTCATCGGTTCTGCCATGCCGGTATTCTTGCTGGCGGTATTTTTCATTGTCTTTTTTGCAGGCGGAGTATATTGGCAATGGTTTCCTTTGCGCGGACTGGTGTCCGCCGGTTGGGATAATTTTTCACTTATGCACAAAATCGGCGATTATTTTTGGCATATGGCTCTTCCGGTTTTAACCATGGTTATCGGCGGCATTGCCGGATTAACCATGCTAACGAAAAATTCCTTTTTGGATGAAATCAACAAGCAATATGTTTTAACGGCACGCGCCAAAGGCGCTTCGGAAAACAGAATTTTATACGGCCATGTTTTTCGCAACGCCATGCTGATCATCATTGCCGGTTTTCCGTCATTGCTCTTAAAAATGCTGTTTACGGGATCACTTTTAATCGAAGTTATTTTCTCGTTAAACGGACTGGGATTACTCGGCTATGAGGCTATCACCACCCGCGACTATCCGGTTGTTTTCGGCACGCTTTATATTTTCGCACTGCTGGGATTAATCCTGAAATTACTGAGCGATATCACCTATTCGCTTGTTGATCCGCGGATCAATTTTGAATCCGCATAAACAAAGGACTATGACTAAAGTCATAGTTGACAACCCAAAATAAGCGCGATAAAATGTTAATGTATGATCATATTAAACTAACAAAGGAGAAAATTAAAATGAATCAGAACGGTCGTTCGATGATTGAAATGCTCGGCGTTTTAGCTATTATCGGTGTGTTATCCGTTGGCGGTATTGCCGGTTATTCTAAAGCTATGAGCAAATATAGAACCAACAAAACAATTGAACAAATTACACAAATATCCACCGGCATCCGCACACTGTACAGCGGTCAGAGAAGTTACGATGGTGTTTCCGGAACTGTTCTGCGCAAAGCCAAAATCTTGCCTGAATCTGCCTTTGACGGTTCCGGTTCTTCATCTTCTGTCGCTGTTAATCCGTTCGGCGGGAACATAACGGTTGCCGTGAGAGGAAAATATTCAAGTAGTGATAAAAAAGCATTCTACATTCAAATCACAAATGTTCCTGATGATGCCTGTGTCGAACTTTTATCTCAAGAATGGGGCGATGCAACAAGCTTAATCTCTTATGGTATAGGTAATAACGCTACATCCTTTGGAAGTGCTAATAGTTGTAGCGACAGCGGCTCGCTCCGTTGCGGCAAAAATGGTGTTATGGAAATGGGTACCGTTATAAGTGCTTGTGATGGTAATAATAATACTCTTACATGGAGCTTCTACTAGAAGTTTTGTTTACAAAAATGCAAACCTCGGCCTTCAAAGCCGAGGTTTTTTAATATCTTCCGCCGCCGGCCGCTTTATAATAAGCAATAATCGCATGAAAAACCTGAGCTTTCGCCGCCAAATAATCATTTTGCGCCCCGACATAATTTTGCTGAATCTGCAAAACTTTCGCAAAATCAATCAATCCGTTCTGATATTGCCGCATAGACGCGTCAACGGCCTCCTTCATATTCTTGAGCGCTCGGCTATGCTGCTCAAATTGCCGTTTAGTCAGAGAAAACGAAACCATCGAATTTTGCAATTCCGCCGCCGCTTGTAATACGGTTTGCCGATAGGCTTCCAGTTGTTCTTCGCGCATATATTTCTGCAGCTCAATATTGTGGTGAATTTTATTCCAATCCAAAAGCGGCACGGAAAAAGCCGGTGCATATTGATATCCCTGACTGGATGAATTGAACAAATGATCCGTCTTATGCGCCGCATATCCCCATAACCCGCTTACACTGATATCCGGATAAAGTTCGGCCACCGCTTTACCGACAAGCGCATTCTGTGCAATCAACTTCTGTTCATCGGCCGCCACATCCGGACGCAGACGCACGATTTGCAGCGGCAAATCCATCAGCTGATTGTCGTAGAAAATTTTTGTTTTCGCAAACAAATTTTCTCTTTTTTTCGCTTGCACAAAAAATGCATCAGGCAGGCGGCCGCAAATCACGCTCAGTGCATTTTTATAGGCCTCGATATTGTTTTCATAAAGCGGTATTTGTGCTTGAGTTGTCGCCACCAAATAGCGCGCCTGATGATAATCGGCGGCATCTGTCAATCCGTTCTGATATTTACGCAAAACGCTGTCATAAATTTGTTGCTGCAGCTGCAGATTTTGTCTGGCCAGCCGTAAATTTTCCGTATTTTGCAGCAAAGAAACGTACTGTGCGGCTATTTCCGCCGAAATCAACGTTTTCATGTTATCCAGAGAGAACTCTGCCGCTTTTAACTCTGCAGCATCAGCTTCACTTTGCCGCCGGCCTTTGCCCCAAAAATCAATCTCCCAAGAGGCATCAAATCCGGCGGAATAATAGTCGGCATCGGCAGCTGGGCCTATGTTCCGACTGTATTTTTCATAATCATAACCGCCTTGCGCTCCGATTTGCGGTAAAAAATCCGCCTTATTCATATGCAAGATTGCACGCGCTTGTTTTAGTTTTGCCGCCGCCTGCTTTATATCGGCATTTTCGCGCAATCCTTGTTCTATCAGGTCATTGAGCTGCGCATCATCAAACCGGCGATACCAATTTTGGGTTATTTTATATTTTCGCGACAAATCTTCCGGCCTCACGTTTTCTTCGGCAAACAACCGCGGCGCCTCATAATCAGGGCCGACCGTACACGCCAAGCACAACAAACAGCCTAGCCAAATCACCGGACTTTTAGGCATTATTTTTCTCCTTTCGCCGCGCAAAATATTCTTTTAATGTCTCAAAAAAAGCAAACAAAGGCGCAATAAAAACAATACCGATCAGTGTCGCAAAAATCATGCCGAAAAACACTGCCGAGCCGATGGCTATTTGTGAACTCGCACCGGCACCGGTTGCCACAATCATCGGAAACACACCTAAAATAAAAGTAAATGCCGTCATCAAAACCGCACGATATCGTTCTTCGGCACCCTTGCATGCGGCTTCAACAATCGACAGTCCTTGCTCGCGGTACATTTTGGTAAATTCCACGATCAAAATCGCATTTTTGGCCGCCAATCCAATCAACATAACCAATCCGAGCTGTGCATAAATACTTAATGATTGTCCCATCACAAACAGTCCGAACAGCGCACCCAATATGGCAAACACGGTCGAAAAAATAACCGCCAGCGCCAAAAGCCAACTTTCATACAGTGCCACCAAAAACAGGTAACAAAAGATAACGGCTAAAGTAATCAAAATCACGGCCAATCCGCGCGTTTCCACCTCCTGCAAACTTAATCCCGTCCACGCAATATTATAGTTATTCGGCATGGTTTTTTCTATTTTTTCAAGTATATCCAATGCCGTTCCGCTGCTGACATTTTCCTTCGACATCGCCGTCACGGACGCTGTGGTATCTTGATTAAAACGATAAATAATTTTCGGTTGCAGCCGAGTTTGCACGGTCGCAAAATTATTAATGCGAATAAATTTTCCTTCCCTATTTTTAACATAGAGATTACCCACATCACGAACATCGCGGCGATAAGCATAATCCGCCTGCAGAATAACTTTATTCACTTGGCCGCTTAAGGTAATATTGTTAATGTATCTCGAACCGAGATTATTCTGTAAAACCGCAAACAAATCAGCAACCGAAACATGATAGTATTCCAATTTTTTTCGATCAACATCCAAATAAATATGCGGCGTTTTTGCCTTAAATGTCGAAAAAGCATAATTAAATTCAGGCCGTTCGTTCACTTTGGTTAAAAAAGCACTGAGCTGTTCGGCAAAAAGTGTCGGCGAAACACGGCTGTCCGATGTTAAAAATTGCAAAGAAATACCGTTGCTTTGCCCCACACCGGGAATGGACGGCGGCGCAAAAAAATTGATTGCGGCTTGTTTGTTACCCGACAGTTTTTCCGTCAAGTGTGTCACAATGGCTTCGGCCGACAGCTCTTTGTTTTTCCGTTCACTCCACGGTGCCAAGCCGATCACCCCGAGCGCCACATTTTCTCCACCGCCGCCGAGCATGCTGTATCCGGCAACCGAAATAAAATATCTGACGCCTTCCATTTTTAATATTTTTTCATTCATCTGCTGCAAAATATTCACCGTTTGATTAATACTCGATGTTTCTTTTAATTGAATATCGGCAAAGACAATTCCCTGATCTTCTTCCGGCAAAAAAGAAGTCGGCGTCATTTTAAACCCGAAAACCGTCAAAGCTATCACCCCAAGAAGAACTGCCACCGTCCATTTCAAATATCGGGCAAAAAAGCCCACCGCCTTTACAAAATATCGTTTACTGTAATCCAAAGCGGCATCAAATTTTTGAAAAAAACCGCCGGCCTGCTGGTTTTTAAAATCGCGCAAAAAAATAGAACACAAGGCCGGACTTAAGGTGAGCGCATTAACGGAAGAAAACAAGACGGCCGTCGCAATGGTCACGGCAAATTGCTGATAAATTTTCCCCGTAATACCGGCCATCAATCCGACCGGAATAAAAATCGCCAAAAGAACGAAAGTCGTCGCCACAATCGCACTGCTGATTTCTTTCATCGCCAAAACGGATGCTGTGTGCGAATCTTTCCCATCATTAACCATCAAATACTGCACGCGTTCAACAACAATAATGGCATCATCAACCACCAGCCCGATCGCCAAAATCATCGCAAACAATGTCAGAATATTAATATTAAAACCAAGCACATAAATCACGGCAAAAGTTGCAATCAACGAAACGGGAATCGTCAGCAACGGAATCAGTGTCGTTTTGATTTTCTGCAAAAAAACATAGGTTACCAAAATCACCAAAATAAATGTGATAATCAACGTATCGATAATACTTTGAATCGAAGCACGAACATAATCCGTTGAGTCATAAATCACATCAAAGCTCATATCCGGCGGAAGCTTTTCAGCCAAAACCGCCATCTTTTTTTTGATGTTGTTCATAATCTGCAAAGAGTTGGAATTCGGCGTTTGGTTAAGCGCCATAATCAGTGCCGGCGAGCTGTTATAGGCCGATTTAATATTGTACGTATCCGCACCTAAATCTATTTGCGCGACATCTTTTAAGAAAACCGCCGCACCGTTGTCCGATGTGGCAATGACGATATTTTCAAAATCTTCCACACTACTGAGCAAGCCCTTTGCCGTAAGCGATAACACGAGTTTATTATCATCCGCACTCGGCGCCGAACCGATACTGCCGACCGATGCCTGAACATTTTGCGACTTAACGGCATTGATCACGTCCGTACTGTTTAGTCCCAAAGAATTCAGTTTATTCGGATCAAGCCAAATACGCATACTGTACTGCGGGCCGAATATCTGGACATCGCCGACACCTTTGACACGCGCTAATTCGTTTTTCAAATATGTGTAAGCGTAATTACTTAAATAAAGCTCATCATATGTATGATTCGGCGATTGCAGCACCAACATACCCAGCATGTTGTTATTTTGTGTTTTAACATCCATACCATACTGAACAACTTCTTCCGGCAGTTCCGAATTAACCTGTTGAAGCCTGTTTTGCACTTTAACTTGCGCAATATCGGCATCTGTACCGACCTCAAATGTAATTGTCAGTTTATAAGATCCGTTATCATCAGACGAAGAAGACATGTAGAGCATATTTTCCACACCGTTAATTTCATTTTCAACCGGAACAGCCACCGTATCAACCAAAACGCCGGCATTCGCACCCGGATAGGTGGTTGAAACAACAATCTGCGGCGGGGTAATTTCCGGATATTGTGCCACCGGCAGCACGGCAACAGCCAGAGCACCGATCAACATCATGACAATGGCAATCACAATGGCAAAACGCGGGCGATTAATGAAAAATTCCGAAAACATTTTTCACTCCTGATTTTGTTGTTCGATATTGATTTTGTGGCCGACATATCTTTCATCAACATCATCAAGGATCAAAACTTCTCCGGCTTTAAAATTATTGACGGCGGCGGTCTTCTGCGCATAATCCCCGATCACTTCCAATTTATGCAATGTCAAAATACCGTCAAGCGCCGTGTAAACATAATTTCCGTCTTCCTTCATTTGCAGCAAATTTTTTTCGATCAGAACCGCATCATTATATGTTCTGTCAATCAAAACATTAACATAGGCATTCGGAACCAATTGTTGCTCTTTATTGGCAAACTCGGCATACACCGCCAGCGAATCCGTCTGCGGATCCACCGCATTGGCCGTGTATTTAATTTCACCGGTCTGCGCCAAAATTTTGCCGTCAGCGGATTGCAGATGAATTTGATTTTTTTCGTCGTGCAAAACGCCTTGCAAAAACTCTTTATCGGTAATGGAAAAAACCACGCGAATCGGATCAAATTGCACCAAGCGCGTCAAAGCTTTCGCCGACGGAGAAACATAATCACCGATCGAAGCCGATATATGGCCGATAACGCCTGAAAACGGTGCGGTTAAATAGGTATAGTTCAAATTCGTCTGCGCATCTAAAAATTCGGCACGAGCCTGCTGCAACTGAGCTTTAGCTACCAAAAAAGCAGCTTTGGCATCATCTATTTGCGTTGCCGATACAGCTTTCAATCCGGCTTTTTTCAATCTTTTATATTTAATTTCAGCATTCACATAATCCGCTTTTGCCGCATAGATTTTGGCCGTGGCTGCGGCAACTTGCGCCGCATACTGTTCTTGTTTGAGAACGGCTAAAACATCTCCGCGCCGAACGTTTTGTCCGCCGCTTGCTTTAATATCAACAATATACCCGCTGATAAAAGGCACAATCTCCGTATCATTAATCGCCTCGACCTGCCCGATATAACTGTGCGTGATGACCGCCGTTTCCGGATGAACGGCAACCGCGCGAAAAACCGGCGTTTTTTCGCCGATTTCTGACATTTTCGGTTTGCGCAACCACATAAACCCGCTGCCCAAAATGAGCACCGCCGCCAAGACAAATAAAACTTTTTTGCGATTTATCTTTCCCAAAACCCGCATGATTTTTTTCTCCTGATTACCGAGAATCTAAATAATCAGCGGGGAGCTGTTTTCAACACGGAAGGCTTAAATTTTCACTAAAAACCGTTTTTATAATAGTTAATACCCATAGCCGATTTCACCTCATCGAGCGTCGCGGCCGCCACCGTACGCGCCTTTTGACTACCGTCTTTCAGCATATCGAAAACAGCGTTTAAATCGGTCGAAAGAAGTTCTCTTTTTTCACGAATCGGCTTTAATTCATTTTGCAAAATTTCATTTAAGAAACGTTTGACAACCATATCGCCCAAACCGCCGCGCCGATAATGTTCTTTAAGCTCATCTAAATTTTGGTAAGCCGGCAAAAATGCGGCAAAATGTTCATCACGGCAAAACGCATCCAGATAAATAAACACCGGATTATTTTCGGTATGTCCCGGATCTTGCACACGCAGATGTGTCGGATCGGTAAACATACTTTGAATTTTACGTTTTATTTCATCAGACGAATCCGAAAGATAGATGCAGTTACCTAAAGATTTGCTCATTTTAGCCGCGCCGTCCAGCCCCGGAAGTCTTGAACAAGTTGAATTTTCCGGCAGAACAGCTTTCGGCTCAACCAAAACTTTCCGATAAAGCGTATTGAATGATCTAACGATTTCTCTGGTTTGTTCAATCATCGGCAGCTGATCTTCGCCCACCGGAACAATATTGGCCTTAAACGCGGTAATATCAGCGGCCTGACTAATCGGATAAGTAAAGAAGCCCACCGGAATACTTTGCTGAAAATTGCGCAGATGAATTTCATTTTTAACTGTCGGATTACGTTGCAGTCTTGATACCGTAACCAAATTCATGTAATAAAATGACAGTTCGCACAGCTCCGGAATCTGCGATTGAATGAAAATTGTTGCTTTACAAGGATCCAAACCGCAAGACAAATAATCCAAGGCCACTTCCGCAATATTGGACCGCACTTTATGAATATCATCGGCATTATCCGTCAGCGCCTGTGCATCGGCAATCATAATGAATATATTCTGATATTGACCGCTGTTTTGCAGTTCAACTCTTCTTTTTAACGATCCGACATAATGCCCCAAATGCAATTTTCCGGTCGGACGATCCCCTGTTAAAATAACATCAACCATCATTCACTCCTTTTTTTTATCCGCTTAACACAGCCGGATCTTTAAGTCAAGGACGATTGAAAAAATTAATGTGCAAAACATCGCAATATTTGTGCACATTGGCAAAATTATCTGTAACATAAAAACGTAGAAAACAGGAGTGGAAAATGAAAATTTCTTTATACAAAACCTTTTATTTAATGACTTTTTGCGCAGCCTTTGCTTCACCGGCTGCAGCTGCTGACTGGCAGCAGGAATTGAACACTTTGCGCGAAGATGTCAAAGTGTTGCAGCGTCAGGTGTACAGAGGCATAGAAACCAATGAAAAAGCCGCTTCCGCCGCCAATTCCGACGTTCAGGTGAAATTGACCAACTGGGAAGAGACAGTCCGTCAGGTTAACGGCCGTTTGGATGAACTTGATCATAAAGTTAAAAGTTTGGATGAAAAATTAGATAAAATCAACCGCGATATGGAAATTCGCTTTAAAATTTTGGAGGGAAGACCTGTTCCGTCTCACTTGAGCGCACCGGCACCAATGCCCGTACAAACTTATGACGCACCGGTTGCTGAAAACGGAGCAAAATCTGCTGTCGGCGACCAAATCCGCGGAGATGATTTAGCGCCGATTGATGGTCCTTCGCCGCAAACATTTAATGCCGAGCCGCCGGCGCCGGCGAGCATTCCGACGATTAAAACAACCACAGCCGAAGACACATACGCCATGGCTATGCAAGCTTATAATAACGGACTTTACGATGAAGCAGAACTCGCTTTTGAAGATATTTTAAAACAGCACCCGCAGCACAATTTAGCCGGCAACGCTCAATACTGGCTCGGAGAAGTTTACGTCAAGCAAAACAATTTAAACAAAGCCAAAATCGCCTTTAAAAACGGCTATCAAAACTATCACAACGGCAACAAGGCCGCAGATAGTTTATATCGTCTCGGCATCACACTGGAAAATTTAAAAGAAACTAAAAACGCCTGCATTGTGTTTTCGAGTTTCAATGCCGAATTTCCTCAAGCAAATTCTGATTTAAGAAACAAAGCGGCGGCAGAGGCTAAAAAGCTCGGATGCAAATAAGTGGAAAGTTTTTTAAATCAATATCGGATTAAAGATCAAACAATCGCCGTTGGTGTTTCCGGCGGTGCTGATTCTTTGGCACTGGTATTGAAAGCAAAAGAAGAATTGACCGTCTTCGGCCGCAAAATCATTGCTCTGACCGTCAATCACAAATTGCGTCCGTCGTCAGATGACGAAGCGCAATATGTCAACACGCTTATGAAACAAAATCATATTGAGCATCATATTTTAACATGGGATGATCCGAAACCGGAAAACGGCACGGAAGAGGCTGCGCGCAAGGCCCGATACAGTCTCATGATCAACTGGTGCAAACAACATCATATTCAAGCCTTAATGGTGGCTCACCACCGACAAGATCAAGCCGAAACTTTTCTCATGCGTTTAGAACGCGGCAGCGGCTTGGAAGGCTTATGCAGCATGCGCCCTGTTTGCCTAAGGGACGGAGTACGGATTTTACGCCCGTTTTTAAATACGAATCCGCAAGATTTAAAAACTTATTTACGCCGCAAAAATATCCGCTGGGTAGACGACGAATCAAACAACGAGACAAAATTTCTGCGTAACCGCTTACGCCGTTTTTTTCCGATCTTAAGCAAAGAAACGGGCATAAGCGCATCTAAAATCGTCACGGCTGTCAACAACCTCCAGTGTGCTGAAGATTTCATTCAATCCGCCGTCGAAACTGTTTTGAATCAACAGGTCAAATCGCCGCAATCTGATGTTTTTCATTTTAAGTACAGCGATTTTCTCACGTGGCATAAAGAAATCAAATTCCGTATTATTTCACACTTGTGCCGACGCGCGTATATTCCGCGCGCCGATCGTGTTTTGCACCTTATCAAGTTGCTAGAAAAACTTCCGTTTAAGTGTGCTACACTGGGCAAAAAAGAAATTGTTCTCTTCAATAATGAAGTATGGATTTTACCGGAAAATCAGCTCAAGATAGCCAATGCAGCGCAAAAATGGAAAGCCTATAGCGAAAAAAATCCGCAATACCAAAACAAAAAGCTCCCGCACCAATTCAGATGGCTGCTCCTAAAAGAAGAGGAAAACAAAAAATGATGTATCCTGATTTAATGTCCGTCGCCGATGAATTTGATATTTTTTTATTTGATGCCTATGGTGTTTTTTGGGAAGGCAACGGATTTTATCCGCGCAGCCGCGAAACCATGGCCGAACTGGTTAACGCCGGCAAAACGGTTGCCGTCATTTCAAATACCACCCGTTTATGTCCCGATATGGTTCTCAGCTATGACAACAAGGGTCTGAAACAACATCGTGATTACACACACTTTGTCACCTCGGGCGATGTTTTGAAAGAACATTTGCACGCGCAGAATATCCACTTTACCTCTTGCCCGAACCCGCGCAAATATTATGTTATCGGTCTGCCGCATAAAAAAGCCTTTGCCGATACCGCCTATGAAGAGGTTGAAACTATGGAAGAGGCTGATTTTATCTATTGCGGTGTCCCGTTTATGTATGAAAAAGACATCCGCCGCTACCCGCAATATGCTGATCAATATCTGCCGGCACGCACCGATAAACAGGGAAAAATTTATCTGTGGGATACCTTAACGGCAGAGCCTTTTGCAGAGTTTGTCCGTCTGGCGGAAGATTTGAAAAAGCCGCTGCTCAATGCCAATCCTGATCTGACGGCGCGTGAAGGTCATCCTTTGCTGGAAGGTTCACCGACGGCGTTTGTCATCCGCAACGGAACCATCGCCGAAATGTTCCGCAAGGCCGGCATTGAGGTTGTGGAATTCGGCAAACCGCACCGTAATATTTATGACTATACCTTTCGCCTGCTGCAAGCGGACGGCCTAAAAATCAACAAAACGCGCACATGCATGATCGGCGACACCGTGCGCACAGATATTAAAGGCGCCTTAAATTATGGCATCAAGGCTGTTTTATGCATGGATACGGGCATCATAGCAAATGAAATTGCCAAGGGTAATTCGCTGGAAAACATTTGCCAAGCGGAAAAAATCGATGTACAACAAATCATACAAATCAGCAGTGTAGGAGGAAAATAAATGAGTTTTCAGCTTGTATCGGGATTAAAAGCCAAAGACTTCATCATTGACTTAAAATTGTGCAAAGTTTTGTTTGAGGATAACCAATATTATCCGTGGATTTTTTTGGTGCCGATGAAAGAAAACACTAAAAACATGACTGATTTAACCATGGAAGAACGCCTCCAACTGATGCGCGAAATCGCTCTGGCCGAAAAGGTTATGACCGATGAATTTCCTTGCGATCAGGACAATGTCGCCATGATCGGCAACATGACACCGCAACTCCATGTGCATATTGTCTGCCGGCGGCAAGGCGATCCGGACTGGCCGACAACGGTATGGAATAATGCTGCCAAGCCTTATGATCCGGAACAAAAACAACAAGTAAAAGAAAAAATACGCCAAGCTTTCATGCGTGAAATGAAAGATCCTCAATATAACATTAACCGATAAGGAGAATTTAAAATGAGCAGAGTCATTACTTTAATGCCGGTTCGACTGGCCGCCACACGCCTACCGAACAAACCTTTGCGTGTGATCAACGGCAAAACCATGGTTCAGCGCGTGTATGAAAACGTCAAACAGGCGCTTGATACCGACATAGCCATTGCCGCCGGCGATCAAGCAATTGTTGATGAGTGCGCAAAGTTCGGCGCCAAAGCCATCTTGACCGATCCGAACCTGCCGAGCGGAACAGACCGCATTGCCGCGGCATTAAAAATTTTAGATCCGGATGGTTCAAAGTACGATATTGTTGTTGACTTTCAAGGCGATAACATCAATGTTGATCCGCGGGTCACCCTGCCGTTAATCGAAATGGTGCAAAGAACAGGATGCGACATTGCCACTTGCGGTATGCTGATCACCTCCGAAGAAGATAAAAACAACCCGAATGTGGTTAAGATTGTCATGGGTTTGAAAGAGGGTGAAAAAGAAGCCCGCTGCTTGTATTTTACCCGCGCCACCGCGCCGTACACACGCAATCCGGAAAAGTGTCCGAATCAAGATTTATACTATCACATCGGCATTTATGTTTTCAAGGCGGCTTCTTTACAAAAAATGGTTTCTTTGCCGACCGGTGTATTGGAAAAGCGCGAGGCTTTGGAACAATTACGTGCGCTTGAAAACGGCATGGAAGTTCGTGCGCTTCTGGTGGATAACATTAAATTGGTCAAAGAAGCTCCGGCCGATATCAATACGGAAGAAGACCTGATCAACGCCCTTCCTTACATCAAATAAAGTTTTTATATACTCTTGCGTTCAGTCGTTTTGGCATTGCCACGTGTCAAAACGGCTGAAGTAATTATAAAAAAAATACTTTATCTTCAAACATTCATGTTTGACAATAGTCGTTTATTCCGCTATAATGCCGATTACACGTTAACTATTAATCTTTTAATTATGAATGTCTGTAAAGCGAGAGTAACCGAGGTTTTCCGTCATCCCGATGGTTCTTTAGTTCTCTATTTCAAGTATGAAGACACGCGCCTTGACAGCGGCGGTGCCTTAGTTATGGCCGATGATGCCGACAGCAAAAATTTTTCTCAACTCAAAACCGGAGATATTATAGTTGCCTGCCCGTATGATCGACACGCAATTGTTGGCGTCCATATCCTTCCGTGGTGGAAGAGCATATGGAACGTTTTGTTCAACGATTTTATTGTATAAAGTAAAAAGACTTTTCGTTTTGCACGAAAGGTCTTTTTATTTTTGCCATTTTCCAAATTTTTTATATCCTCTCATAAAAAAATCCTTGCCTTTTTTGAAACGGGGGGGTAATGTGAAAAAAAATATTTTTAAATAGATAAAGTCACCCCTATTTTTCACTTGCAAAGCGAAAAATTCAAGGGGACTCCCAAATCTTAATGCAAAAGGAGAAGTAAAATGAATACAAAAATAAACCAAAATGGTCGCAGTATGATCGAAATGCTCGGCGTCTTGGCTATTATCGGTGTATTGTCGGTGGGTGGAATCGCCGGCTATTCCAAAGCCATGCAAAAATACCGCACCAATAAAACTATAGATATGGTCACTCAACTTGCCAACGGTATCCGCACTCTCTATGCCGGACGCAACAATTATAACGGCCTATCTGCGCAAGTTGTGTACAAAGCAAAGATCATCAGCGGTCTGGATAGTGCCAATGTTGCACCCTCATCAGTAAATTTGGGTGATTCGTACGAAATAACCGCTTCAAACCCTTTCGGCGGTGATATCGTTGTCAGCACAGGGAATCCAGCTTGGGGTGTTGATAACAAAAGTTTCGTTATCTCTTTAACTGATATTCCGGAAGATGCCTGCATCGAAATTCTCTCCCAAGATTGGGGCGATTCATCAGGATTGATAGCATATGGGTCTATATGGAACATCGGAAACTATTCTTTCAGCCGCACATCCTGTACATCAGATCATATGACTCAATGCGCCAAAGATGGACCAATGACTGTAGACAAAGCAATGAGTACTTGTTTCGGTCCTTCCAACACAATCGGCTGGCAATTCTACTAGATCCCACAAACTAAAAAAGCCTTTCGTTTATGAAAGGCTTTTTTAGTTTCTCCTTATTTGCGCACGTCAAAAACAGCAAACTTTTGCCGCAAGTACTGCAGCAGTTTTTCATCATTAAAGAATTGCTCACAATCCGCCTCGCTTGTTTGCGTATCGCTTTCCACCGGCCGATACTTCTGAATATAATATTCTTTAACGCCTAAAGCGCTCAGCTCATCAGCAATTGTATAGATATCCTCAATGCGCAAAATCCGCGGATCGCATGTTGTACGGCATTCAAAATGAATACCGCTATCGAGCAAAATCTGCAAACTCTGCCTGACTTTCTCAACTTGCGCCATCCCACCGGTGGCAATCTTATAAAGTTCCTCGGTCAGCGGTGCTTTAATATCAAAACCGACCCAAACCAATTTATGAACAATTTCTTCCAACGCATGCGGGGAAAATCCGCCGGTATGCAGCGCGGCCTCAAATCCAAGCGCCCGAACTTCGTCAATAGCCGCCGGCAAATTTTTTTGCATCAGCGGTTCACCGCCGGAAAAAACCACCGCATCAACAACTCCTTTGCGATGCGAAAGCAGATTAGTCAAATTTTCCCATGTGGCATTTCCCTTCTGCTGCGGATCCTGCAAGGATTGATTATAACAAAACGGACACCGCCACGGACAGCCCTGCATAAAAACAACAACGGCTATTTTAGAAGGAAAATCGACGATACTGAACTTTTCAATATCGCCGATTTCGATAAGCTGATGAGCCATAAAATTATTCGGCCGCTTCGCACATGCAATTGCATTCGCCTTCCAAAGACAAGTGCATCATTGCTTTTTCTTCTTCAAAACACTTACGGGAATAATATTCTGATTTTTTACCTTTGTTAAATTCAGAAACCGGACGGTGATAACCCATCACGCGTGTCCAAATTTCGCAAGGTTGTCTTTCAGCATCGGTTAATTTGATATCTTCGAAATTGATTGTGTTTGACATTATAAGTTTCTCCTAAAAAGTGTTAATATGGTCGTTTTTTTAAGCAACGTTACTTGCTTTTAAGTTTTTAATTTTTTCCGCTTTCTTCTCTTCATCGCAAAGCGGGCAGAACTTGTGTTCGCCGGCCAAATAGCCATGCTTCGGACAAATTGAAAAAGTCGGGGTAATGGTGATATACGGCAGACGATAGTTTGTCAGCACACGTTTAACAAGTTCTCCGCAAACCTTAGCAGAAGAAATGCGTTGGCTCATGTAAAGGTGCAGAACCGTACCGCCGGTATATTTTGATTGCAAGGAAGCCTGAAGCTCCAAGGCCTCGAACGGATCATCCGTATAGCCCACCGGCAATTGCGATGAGTTGGTATAGTACGGATTTTCTTGTGTTCCGGCCTGAATAATTCCCGGATAGCGCTTTTTATCTTCACGGGCAAAACGATAAGTTGCGCTTTCGGCCGGTGTGGCTTCAAGATTATACATATGTCCGGTTTCTTCCTGAATTTTAATCAGCGAGCTGCGGATGTAATCCAAGAATTTTTCAGCAAAAGCTTTACCCCATGCGTCTGCCACTTCATGTTTTCCATCGGTAAAGTTTTGAATCATTTCATTGATACCGTTAACACCAATGGTAGAGAAGTGATTGCGCAGTGTTCCCAAATAACGCTTTGTATACGGATATAAACCGTTATCAATCAAGCGTTGAATAACTTTACGTTTAATTTCGAGCGATGTGCGCGCAATATTCAAGAGTTCGTCAACACGGGCAAACAGAGCTTGTTCATTGCCCTTGTAGACATAGCCCAAGCGTGCGCAGTTAAAGGTCACAACGCCGATTGAACCTGTCTGTTCCGCCGAACCGAACAAGCCGTTTCCTTTCGCCAAAAGCTCGCGCAAATCAAGTTGCAGACGGCAGCACATCGAGCGAATCTGTCCCGGTTTCAGCGATGAATTGATAAAGTTCTGAAAATAAGGCATGCCGTACTTTGCGGTCATTTCAAACAAGAGCTGTGATTTTTCGTCATCCCACGGAAAATCCGGCGTCATATTATAGGTCGGAATCGGGAAAGTAAACGGCCGATCCATAACATCGCCTTCCATCATCACTTCAATATAGGCTTTGTTAATCATATCCATTTCTTTTTGCAAATCACCATAGGTAAACGGCATTTCTTCCTGACCTTCGATAATCGGCATAAAGTTCTCATCGTGACCGGCAATGTGGCCGCCGATATACGGATGCTGATCGCGCAAATCTTCCGGACAAACCCAATCAAATGTAAAGTTTGTAAACGGTGTCTGCGAACCCCAACGAGACGGAACATTCAAGTTATAAACCAATTCCTGCATGCATTGTTTAACTTCCTCATAGGAAAGATTATCTTTGCGCACATACGGTGCCAAATATGTATCAACGGATGAAAAGGCTTGTGCGCCGGCCCATTCGTTTTGCAGTGTTCCCATAAAGTTAACCATCTGACCGGTTGCCGCCGACAAATGTTTCGGCGGATTCGCCTCAGCTTTGCCGCGCACGCCGTTAAAGCCTTCTTTCAGCAAGTTTTTCAACGACCAACCGGCACAATATGCAGCCAGCATATCCAAATCATGAATATGAATATCGCCGTTACGATGAGCCTCACCGACCTCTGCCGGATAAACATGGCTCAACCAATAATTCGCCGTTACCTTGCCGGAAACATTCAAAATCAAACCGCCGTTGGAATAACCTTGATTCGCATTTGCATTAACACGCCAGTCCAATTTTTCCAAATATTCATTGATGGAGCTTTCGACATCTACCTGAACTTTTTTATCCGCACGCATGCGTTGACGCTGATCGCGGTACAGAATATAGGCTTTTGCCGTCGCGAAGTAATTGGCGGAAATCAGTGCCTGCTCGACAATATCCTGAATTTGTTCAATGGACGGAACCGATTCGGCAAATTTATAGTTGGCCACTTTCATCACCTGAGCCGTCAGCAATCCGGCTTCCGATTCGGAAAATTCTCCGGTCGATGTTCCGGCTTTTAAGATGGCATTATAGATTTTGCTCGAATCGAACGGTGCCAAAACACCATCTCTTTTCGTTACGCTGTGAATATTGGTTTTAATGTTAATTGTCGGGCTCTGCGCGTCGGCCATTTTATTCCTCCAAAAGTTATTCGCAAATTTTCTCAAAGCTACAATATATTGTTTAATAAAATATTAATAGCACAAAATCTTGTATTACTTTTTAAAAATTATGCAAGACGATTTTCAAACTTATTAAATGCTATTTTGCAAGTAATTTTTTTTTCCAACAAGCAATATATTTTTAAAAAAAAAACACTAAAAAGAGAAAAAAGGGCTTAAGCCTATATAACAAGGCTATAAAAATTTTTTTTCCACAAGTGGATAAATACATTAACCAACCTTACCGAATGTAATTGATATTTCCTATGCGAAAAATCAATAGTTTATCAACAATGTATTGATATTTGATTTTTTAATTTTTAATTTTTCTTTGCCGCATGAAAATATTCTTACAATTTTCTCATAAATAAGAAACTTTTCTTATTTTTGCGATTCTATTTTCGCCTGACCGCTGTCTTTAAAATTATTCGGCCTTTTCAGAAAGATCAACCAAACCGTGTGCATAAGCGGCAGCATTAAATTCTTTCAAGTCTTCGATTTTTTCACCGACACCTATATAATATATAGGAAGCTGATGTTCCTGCGCGGCGGCAACCAAAACTCCACCTTTAGCCGAACCGTCCAATTTTGTAACAATCAAGCCGTTCACGCCGATCATCTGCTTAAATGTTTCGATCTGCGCGAGGGCATTTTGGCCCGTTGCGGCATCAATGGTCAGCCACACGGCGTGCGGCGCATCAGGTATAATTTTTTTAATCACCCGCACCATTTTTTTCAGCTCTTCCATTAAACCGCTTTTGTTTTGCAAACGTCCGGCCGTATCAATAAAAACGATATCATCATGATTTTTAAGGGCACTGTTCAGTCCGTCATAACACAATCCGGCGCTGTCACAGCCGTCAGGACCGCTAAATAAGCGCATATGACTGCGCTTGGCCCACACTTCAAGCTGATCAACCGCGGCGGCACGAAATGTATCGGCCGCAATGCACGAAACCTGCAATTTTTGCTGTGCGAACTGTGCGGCCAGCTTACCGATTGTTGTTGTTTTTCCGGCTCCGTTCACGCCGATCATCAAAATAACGAAAGGTTTTACCGCGGTCGTCACGGAAAACTTACGTTCACACGGCTGCAAAATTTTTTCGATCTGATCGGCTAAAAGCTGCCGAATTTGCCTATCGCTGATTTCGCGATCGATTCTTTGGGCAGAAAATTCGTTTATGATTCGACTTGACGCCTGCACCCCCAAGTCCGATGAGATAAGCAGCTCTTCGAGTTCCTCCAGCGTTTGGCTGTCCAACTTTTTCTTAGCAAAAATATCACTGATGCCGGTTGAAATTTTATCGGAAGTTTTTTTCAAACCAAAGCCGATTTTTTGCAAAAAATTCATCTTTCTACTCCTCACTCAATTGCCGCAGCACCGCTGCGCGGCGGCGGCGTTCTTCCATCGGCATTTGCGGCCATGTTGCGGCCGGTGTTCCTTCCCGTTCGGAATAAGGGAAAACATGCAGCTTATTCAGACCGGCCTCTTGAACCAAACGACACGTATTGTTAAAGGCCTCTTTTGTTTCGCCCGGAAATCCGCAAATAAAGTCTGCCCCGAAACGAGCCTCAGGCATCACACGGCGAATTTTAGCACATAACTCAATCACTTTTTCACGATTATGCCGCCGTCCCATTTTGCGCAAAACCTCATTATCCCCTGATTGAACGGAAAAATGAAAGTACGGAGCAATATTTCGATGTTCAGCCACAATTTCCACAAATTCATCATTCAATGCCGCCGGATCAAGGGAGCCGAATGTCAGCAACGGCAGATGATCGATCTGCGTCAGAATACGCCGAACCACTTCGCAAAACGACGGTTTATAGGAACAAATATCGACACCGGTTAAACATATTTCTTTATAACCGGCGGCAACAAGCTGTTTAATTTGCGCCACAACTTTATCGGCCGGCAGCGAGCGACTTTTGCCGCGGGCATACGGAACAATGCAATAAGTGCAGCGATGATTACACCCTTGCTGAATTTGCACAAACGCCTTGTGCCGTCCTTCGAATCCGGTAATCATGTAGTCATCGCAATCATCATCGGCAAAAATATCCCCGACAACCTGCTTTAAAGGAAAAGCGGCCGCCACCTAGTTTTCGATCTCTTTTTTTTC
>JAFVEP010000048.1 GCA_017475935.1 Alphaproteobacteria bacterium | reverse complement strand
GATGTTTTACCATGGTCAACGTGTCCCATAACTGTCACAATCGGCGCACGCGGCATCAAATCCGTCTGCTGATCTTCAGCACCGACCAGACCTTCTTCCACGTCACTATCGGCCACGCGTTTAAATTTGTGTCCCATATCTTCGACAATAATCTGAGCCGTATCGGCATCAATCGGCTGATTAATCGTAGCCATAACGCCCATAGACATCAAGCGTTTGATCACATCAGCACTTTTTTCCGCCATACGATTGGCCAATTCCTGAACCGTGATAATTTCCGGAATAACCACTTCTTTAACCACTTTTTCCTGTGGCTGAACCGGCGCCTGAACAGGTTTCGGCTGTTTTTTCTTAAATTTACGGCGCGGCGCGTACCCGTAATCTTCATCATCATCGTCACCGGAACCGATCATATAGCTGTTGACATTGATTTTATTATTGCGGCGCTGCGGTTCAAAACTGCGTTTTTGAATTTTTTTCCGACTTTCTTCAAAAGCTTCTTCTTTAGTTTGAACATGTTTTTCCACAGAAGCCGCTGATTTTTTGCCTTTTTTATGATAATCCTCATCGTCATCTTCTTCCGAATCATCATAATCTTTATTTTTCTTAGCCTTGACATATTCGCGATTATCCGGTTGCGGTTGTTCGGCAATCATTGTCGGCTGCTCTTTTTCTTTTTCCTTCTCTTTTTCCTGACGTTTTTGTTCTGCTTCAGCTTCTTTCTGCAGTCTTATTTTCTCTGCTTCTTCTTGTTTTTGACGGCGCAGTGTTTCCTTTTCTTCTTCTTGTTTTTTACGCTGTGCATCATGTTCTTTTGCCTTAGCCAAAAGTTTTAATTTTTGCGCGGTTTCCTCGTCTATTTCCACTTTCGGTGTGACCGTTGTCGGATTTGTATTAATTGTTCTTTTTTTGCGTACTTCAACCTGCACAACTTTTTTCCCGTCATTACCCGAGCTGTGGCTGACTTTTTTAAGAGTAAGCGTTGATTTTCCCGATAATGTCAATTTCCCTTTTGCGCTTTCTTCTGTCATGTTATTCCTCTCCATTACGCATTCGAATAGGTATCGTATCTTTGCAAGGCTGTTTCGAGGGATTTACCTAACGGTCCCTTTGTCACAGCCAAATAAACTGTATTTTCGCGGTTCAGTGTCTGGCTTAATGTTGCCACATCAAACAGCGTATATATATTTAAGGATTGAGCCATGGCTCTTATTTTCTGCTTACCGTCTTCACCCGAATCGCAAGCTTCAATAACAAAGGCCGCTTTATCTTTGCTGAGAATTTCTTTAACTTTTTCGAATCCCATCACCAAACAACCGGCTTTGCGAGCCAAATTAATCATATTCAAGCATTTTTGGCACAACACCGTTTCCACGGTATGCGCCAAATCCTGCGGAACAGTTACTTTCGTGTGTAAAATTTTGCCCAGATGATTTTTTTGCATTAAATCTTCAATTGTTTTTTTAGAGTTGGAAACATAAAAACCATGTCCGTCGATTTTTTTATCAAAATCCGGAATCATCGTGCCATCACGCAAAAGCACGAAACGCAGCAATTCCTCCTTGCTTTTAACTTCGCCGGAAAGCACACACTTTCTTGTTTCCAACTCTTTCGTCATATTTCCAAAACTCTCAACAATTATTGATTTTCCGTGTTATCCTGATCAAACCAATGCTGACGAGCCTGCATAATCACCTCGTTCGCTTCGGTTTCGGACAAGACATTTTCACCGAGCATTTCGATCAGCTCATCGGCCGCTAAATCCGCCAGATCATCAATGTTTTTCACCCCTTTTTCCGCCAAGGTCAAAATCATATCCTGATCCAATCCGCTGACGTTTTTCAGGCTGTCATCAATTTTCAGCTTTTTACTTTTTGCGGCAAATTCTTTATTGCGTTTTTCAATAAATTCTTTGGCTCGATTTTGCAATTCCTGTGCAATATCTTCATCAAAGCCTTCAATTTCAGACAATTCACTCAAGTCAACAAAGGCAATTTCATCAACTGTCGAGAAGCCTTCGGCAACCAACAAATGAGCGATCATATCATCAACATCCAAAGCTTCCATAAAGCGTTGCGTGCGGACTTTATTTTCATTAGAACGACGTTCTTGTTCTTGTTCTTCGGTCAAAACGTCAATATCGGCACCCAGCAACTGCGAAGCCAATTTCACATTTTGTCCGCGGCGGCCGATAGCCAAAGAAAGTTGATCTTCGGCAACAACCACTTCTATGCGATTATTCTCTTCATCTAAAACAACCTTCGTTACTTCTGCCGGAGCTAAAGCACTGACAATATATTGCGCTCTGTCTTCGGAATACGGAACGATGTCGATTTTTTCTCCTTGCAACTCCGATACAATCGCCTGAACACGGATACCGCGCAAACCAACGCAGGCACCGACCGGATCAATTGTTTTATCATTGGCTCTGACGGCAATTTTAGCCTTTGAACCGGCATCACGGGCAACACCCATAATTTGCACGACGCCGTCATAAATTTCCGGAACCTCTTGTGTAAACAATTTAGCCATAAATTCCGGACAAGTACGCGACAAGAAAATCTGCGGACCTTTCACTTCGCGACGAACATCCAAAACATAAGCACGAACGCGATCGCCGTTTTTGAATTTTTCTCTCGGAATAATTTCGTCACGGCGCAGAACAGCTTCGGTTTTACCGATATCCAAGACAACATTGCCAAACTCAATTCTTTTAACCGTACCATTAATAATCGTGCCGATTTTTTCCTTATATTCTTCATATTGTTTATTACGTTCCGCCTCACGGACTTTTTGCATAATAACCTGTTTAGCCGTCTGAGCGGCAATCCGGCCGAAGTCAATCGGCGGCTGAGGATCAATAATAAAGTCACCGACTTTCAATTTTTTATCATAAGCTTTTGCCTGCTGAAGCGGAATCTGCGCCGCCTCATTTTCGATCAAAGCGTCATCAGCCACAACCTCACGATAGCGTGACAGATTAATCGCACCGGTTTTACGATCAATATTGGCTCTGATATCGTGTTCAAAACCATATTTTGTACGGCCGGCTTTTTGAATAGCGACTTCCATTGCCACAAAGACATCGTCTCTGTCAATATTTTTTTCTCTGGCAACCGTATCTGCAACAGCTACGATTTCCGGTCTAGGCATATTTTCAAAATTTTCCATGTTATCCTCTACTTAAAAAAATTAAAGTTCAGCAGTTTCGTGTTCTGCCTGATATTTTTCCCACAATTCATCGGTTATCACCAATTTTGCCTTATTAATCAAATCGAACGGAACGGCGAGTTGCTGTTCATCAACACTAAGGACAACATCATGCGCCGTCACGTCAACGATTTTTCCTTTAAAACGCTTCCGATTCTCCACTTTTTCGGACGTTTCGAGTTTAATTTCAAAACCTTTGAAACGCAGAAAATGCGCCGGTTTGGTTAATGGTCTGTCCAGCCCCGGCGAGCTGACTTCCAGCGTATAGCGATCTTTGATCGGATCTTTTTCATCCAAAAAGGCCGAAACGGCACGACTGACGGTTGCACAATCATCCACCGTAACATCTGTTTGATCAAGCGTATCAATCATCAACTGCAGTGTCAAATTTTTTTCTCCGCCCGTTGTCAAAACTCTGACAAGCTCATATCCCTGATCTTCAACCACCGGTTCTAACTGATCATATAAAAAATGTTTTTGCATTTGTTTTTCCTAAAATAAAAAGCGGAGATTTCATTCTCCACTTCCTATAATTACCCAACACTACTGACTTTTTATATCAGTATTTTTCAAATGTCAAAGCATTTTTTTGTTTTATCTGTAAAATTTTGCTTTTGATAAAAAATTCTTGCCTTTTTGATAAAGAGAAGTATATTACAGAAGGATTGTTCAAACAGAAAAATAAGGATTCTCAAATCTTAAAGCAAAAGGAGAAGTAACATGAGAACAAAAACAAATCAAAACGGTCGTAGCATGATTGAGATGTTAGGCGTTCTCGCCATTATCGGTGTTTTGAGCGTCGGCGGCATCGCCGGTTATTCAAAAGCCATGCAAAAATACCGCACCAATAAAACCATTGAACAAATTACCTTGATCGCTAATGGAGTCCGCACACTCTATTCTGGACAAAGAAATTATCAAGGCGTCAATATGAGGGTTATTCAGAAAGCTAAAATTCTTCCCGAATCTGCTTTTGATGGAAGCAGCTCCGCCGCAAACGCCTATGGAACCACTCCTTTTGGAGGAAATATAGGTATTTTCTCAGGTGGTGACTATAAAACTTTCGATATTGAACTTTATCAAGTTCCTGAAGATATTTGTATTGAATTATTGTCACAGGATTGGGGAGAAGGAATGGTTAATTACGGCGTAAGAGGTTCTATTATTTCTTCTACAACGATGACTATTGATAATGCTATAACTGCATGCGAGGCTCATACCAGATCAACCCTCCCTGAAGCATTACAATTTAGCTTTAAGTAAAACATTGTCATTACTAAAAAAGCCTTCTCTGCATAAGCAAAGAAGGCTTTTTTCTATCTGAACATTCTATTCTCACGCCATTCCAGAAAAACAGCGAGAAGACAAGCACAAGCGCCGACAAACATAGTCAGCAGACCGGCCAACGCCGTGTCTTGTTCCATTTTTTCTGTCCACTCAAAAAACATCGGGCTCCAAAAGATCCCGCTACCGACGGCACTTGCTAAGAGGCCGCCAACAAATAAAATACTTTTCATACTAATAAAATTAACTATGGTGAGTATATATCACTTTGTTTTGTTTGTCAATAGCTTTTGTCAAAAATATTTTTTATTTCCTTGTCTTGAATTTATTTAAAACCAACTTCACCTCTCTCGGCGCCCTAAAAAATAATGTCACCCTCTAAACCATCTGGTTTTGTCTAGGAAGTTTTTGAATTATGGATCTCCGGCAAATCAAAGACAATGCGCATTTTTATGCCGTAAAACGAAGTCAGCCGGCGAAAAGCCGCACGCTTGATATATTTGCCGTTTTCCATTCCTTCAATAACCCGTGAAGGTATTTTTGTTTGGTGCGCAACCGAATGCAAATACATATGCTTTTCCTGCCGCGCTGCCCATAACGCACGCCCGATCGAACGCATTGTTTCTTTATCCGTAAAAATACAT
>JAFVEP010000047.1 GCA_017475935.1 Alphaproteobacteria bacterium | reverse complement strand
TAATGTGAAAAAAAATATTTTTAAACAGATAAAGTCACCCCTATTTTTCGCTTGCAAAGCGAAAAATTAAGGTGTCTCCCAAATCTTAAAGCAAAAGAAGAAGTAACATGAGAACAAAAACAAACATTTTCCTAACAAACCTGCGGCCGGAGTGTGGTGCAGAGGCGCCGCAATACGGTCGTCTTCTTTCGCTATGCGCCGAAGATGCGCCGAAAGTTTCGAACGACGTGTACAACCAATGGTACACGAGTAAGAAAGTTGCAAGCAGATACAAGCAGAGCGGAAGAAGTATGATCGAAATGTTAGGCGTTCTCGCCATCATCGGTGTCCTGACCGTCGGCTCAATCACCGGCTATTCTCATGCCATGCATCAACATAAACTCAACCAAACCAAAGAAATTATTGCAGAAGGTGTCAATAATTACAAAATATTTCTCCTTGAACACCCGAACGAATTGGAACCGCTGTTTAAAAGTGATATCACAGCTGGTGCTCAGGCCTTCGTTGATATGTTTGTTAAACCGCAGAACTTTAATAACGTTTCGCCTCTGGGGGGAACACTCAGGTTTGTGGTCACGGGCGGCAAAAATAACTATGATTTTATGGTGAAGCATGATAACTTACTGACTGAGGATTGTATCAATTTAATTGACTGGGCCATGCAAAACCTCCCTCTTGACAGTGCTCTGGTTAACAGTTTAAATAAGTCATACAACACCCCGACATGTTATGATGCAGAGGGTAACTATCACTGCCGCCGCATCTCAAAGGGGACGAAAGCGCAAATTGCAGCGATATGCCAAGGCGAACGCAACTTTCTGCTTTTGAGCATTAAAAGATCAATCACAGACTGATAAGGAGTTTATCTGTGCTTGGCAAACAGCATAAATTTCCTCGGCACTCATTTTTTCAAATTTATCTCGCTCTCGTTTTGTGATATGTTCGTAATGTTTTTGCTTGTTTTTTATTTTTTCTTCTGTATATAATTCTTTCATCGTGTGGTCCTTTTTTCTTAATTACCGACTACACGATTCTTTTTTTATTTGCTACTTTTTTCTTTCACTTAAATTGTTCGGCTTCTGTTTTTATTTTACAATTCTAGGCATGACCCACCTTTTGTCTTGACCTTTTTGACGATTATGCTATACTTGTTCGGCTAAATAAAAGAAGGAATGTATTTATGGATCAGAAAGTAATTGTATGGGATTTGGATAACACTTTATACAGAGAAACGCCTGAATTTCATGACCTATTGGATAAAATCACGGCTGAGGCTGCGATCAACGATCTGCATATTCCGCTTGATTTTCAAACCGCCAAGGCTATGGTAACCGAGTCATATCGTACCTATCGCGACGGCGGAGAAATTTTCATCCAAAAATACGGTATTTCGCCCAAAGCTATGTTTGATGCCTATCACAAGCGTAAGGAAGAAAATTTAATGCCGATCACGCCGTATGAAGGTCTTTTGGATCGAATCGAAAAACTGAAGTGTCCGCAATACATTTTATCGACAAGCTCACATGATGCTTGTGATGCCATTTTACAAAAGCTCGGTTTGGCTGAATTTTTTGCCGGAAAATTTTATTCGGTTGAAGAATTTGACTGTTACAAAAAAAACGAAAGTCCGGATGTTTATCTCAAATTCTGCACTGAAATCGGAGTCAAACCTGAAGACTGTTTGTTTATTGACGACAGCTATTCCAATCTTGAATTTGCCAAGAAGGCAGGCATGTCGACCGTTCGCCTGTGCCACGGCAAAGAAAATGACAAAGCAACCGAATATATTGACTATGCCGTCGATAATATTGATGAATGTTTGCGTTTTTTGGAAGAAAAATTTTGCGCCTAGTCGCACCTATCAACGGCAGAGAGCTGTTTCCTTCGCATAATTTTCCGCCGTATCCAACTCGGCTTGTTCGTCTTTCAGAACTTGCGTAAATTTTGCAAACAATTCCGAAATACCGTTTTGATATGACAGATTCATTTCCTGAACCGATTGTTCCACATTTTCGGCCGTAACGATGCGCGCCCCTTGTTCAGCAACTTTCTTTTGCAACTGCTTCTGAGCAACTTTCGCAAACAAATAAAGCGCGCTATGTCCGATATCGGCATGGGTTTGTTCGTGGCGAAGCGTTAATTTGTATCGACACGTATCTTCCGGCAAATTTTTCAAAATATAAATCGTCGGATCAACAAACATAACATGAAGCATCACTTTTTTCGGAATCAAGCATCCGTGATCGGAAGAAAGTTCTTCCAAACGCATTTCCGATGCTGTTTCAACTTTCGGATTCAGCAAAGTTACCCCGTCTATTTCGCCGACCAAATCTTTTTCCGGCGTGATGGTCTTAAATATTTTTTCAAGTCCGGCACGATCTTGCGTATGATCATATTTCAACTGACCATAGTTATATGATACCATAATTTCCGGAGGGTTTTCACGCATCAATCTCTGACATTTTTGTTCCATATATTGCCGTGAAACCGCGCCGGCCGATCTGATATCCACCAGCAACAGAGCCAGCATTAACAAGCATATTTTTTTCATTTCGCACTCCTTGCTCTATTTTATAAATAATTTATTAAATCGACGTTAATACTTTTCATGTATGTTTACGAATAAAGGACTATTTCAATGAAAAACGCTTCTCATATCATATATTTTATTTTACCGTTTCTTTTTTCATCGATAAATGTGCAGGCCGCATACCGGTCTGCCAATGATTTTATTAATCCTCTTTTACAGGAACAATTCATGTCTGAAACCAATCAGGCGGAGTATCAAAAAAATATTTTATGGTCACGTTCGCTCTATCCGAAGGATCTGTTAGCTTTGCTGCGGCGTGAATTTTCATCGGTAGATAATGAAACTCAGCGCCGACAAAAAATTGTGCAATACTTCGCAAAAGAATCCTCTGCCTATAAATTTGCCAACTACCGAATGTTGAATCAAATTCGAGAACAAAACGTGCGATCTGACAAGATCTACACCGCCGTGCGCAAAAAATATAATGATTTTTTGAAAAAAGCACCGCCGCAACAAAAAATTTATCTGATCAGCGCCACAAATCCGTATTTTTTTGAAAAGCAAATCGCACAAAAACTCTCTGAACAAAACCGACAAATTTCATGGTGGCTTCATGGCCATCCAAATAGAATTCACTATCTCTCTCTTTTTGATAATGAATATCATCACATTTTAACATATCCGCAAATGCATGTCGACATGAATAGACAACGCCGTATCATCGCAGCTCAACCCTCTAAAGAAAAACACATTTCACAACAAACCTACCAAATTTATCAAAACCTTTTCGATCAATATCTTCACGATCTGAATCGCATCGGAAAAGGATTAGATATTATCAATCCAGATCTTCTGACCGAATTGGCAGACATGAAAAATGAAATCCGAACTTTAAAATGAAACGGTCAGACTTGCCGGAAAACAAACCGGGTCGTTGACCTCATTTTCAAAATCATGGTCGACTTCATCCAAGATTTGATCATTTTCTTGGACAATATTCCACCATTTTTGCTTTATTTTTTCAAAAATGCGATATAGCTTGTGAGGATCGGCATAATATGTTTCTTCTTCCGAACATATTTTTATATCTTTGGCAACCTGATCGACGAGTAAAAGTTTTGTTTCTTTCATCATTAAATTCATCGAAGTTTTCCAAATCATAAAATGCTGAAGCTCATGTCTTAATATAGCTCGCTGGCCACATGCGTCATATTCCTTGCTCAAATCGATCGATCTTCCCGTAAAATCATACGCGACTTGAATTTCATTGTAGTGGCAAACGTAATCTCCGATGTGAATCTGCCGTGGTTGATGTCTCCACTTTTTTACTCTGCTGCTGTGAAAGCAACCGACCGCATCATGGCCGCCGCATGATTTGCTAACTTCTGCGGTTGTCTTTGTGTTATCCAATTTCAGCTCGCCGAAATTATATGTTATTTTCACCGGATCAGCCGCCAAAACCTTTTGCCGGCATTTTTCTTCCAACCCGCGCGGCAACGAATCGGCCGCCACGCTTTCGGCGGTCCGAAACAAAATCAAAATCATGACAATCCATATGTTGTACTTCATAAAAATGATCATATTTCATACATCTTAAATCTGCGTTAACGATTCATCTTTATAATGCCGTCCAGAGGTTTTCATGAAAAAACATATCACTTTTTTACTGTTGTTTATCAGTCCTTTTCCTTTGCCGTTGGCTTTGGCTTTTCAGCGCACGGATAAGATGCCGACATTTTTCATGCCTAAAAGTGCCGTATCTACCGTCAGCAGCACCGAAAAATCACCGTTGGCCGAACGTGTACGCCGGCAAGAAGAACTGCGCCGAGAGCAAGAAGCCCTGCGCGCCGCTCAAGAAAATGAAACAAATGAGAAAACGAGCGCAACACCAAACACAAATACAGAACATGCGCAAGAAAAAACGGACACGGGAAATATTCTGACAACCGCAAGCGAAGAACCGAAATCGCCGACACCGCTGACCATTGATCTGCAAACAAGCGAATCGACCCCGGCAAAAAATGCCGCTGTCAGCGAATCGGATGAATCCAAAAAAGAAAAAATATCCTCAAGCGAAAATCTTGCCTCTGATCAACGCTCTCATGTGCTTCCGACCGCTATCGATCCGGAGCAAAAAAACAATGCCCCGAAAAAGCCGACCAATCCGTCTGACTTTTACGCCGAATATACTGCAGACAAAGTTGCATCTTATAAACGAATCAAAGAAGAACACGTTTATGATATTAATCTCATCAGTTCCGGCCGTTATACCGAAAACCCGCGTTTGAAAGAGGTATTGGCAGATTTCAAGGACGAGGAACACCTTCTGTAATCGTTTTTATGACTTAACCGAATTGTGAAAGTGAACAACACATATGAAAGTTGATATATTTGATTTCAATTTAGATAAAGAACTTATCGCCAAAGCTCCGGCCAACCCGCGAGATCATTCGCGACTTTTGGATTTATCTGACGAATCCACAATCACTGACCGCCATTTTTATGATTTACCCAAACTTCTTCGTCCCGGTGATGTTATGGTTTTTAACGATACCAAAGTTATTCCGGCTCGTTTATACGGCAAGCGCGGCGAAGCTCTGGTCGAAGTCACGCTTTATCATCCCGATGACGGCATTCGTTGGTGGGCATTTATCAAAAATGCCAAAAGACTGCATGTCGGCGATACCGTATATTTTTACACGGCTGAAATCAGCGCCGAAGATTCGGTTTTCAGTGCCGAAGTTTTACGCAAAGATGATGAGGACGGCGTTCTCATCCGTTTTAATTGTCCGCCCGAACAACTGGCGAAAAATCTGGAAAAGTACGGCGCGATGCCGTTGCCGCCATATATTAAGCGTGATCGGCCGACGCATGGTTTGTGGAATCCATACAACGACAAAGAAGACTACCAAACAGTTTACGCAAAACATGAAGGTGCTGTTGCCGCTCCAACAGCCGGTCTTCATTTTACGGACAATCTTTTACAGCAAATAGATCAGCTCGGTGTTCAGCGTGTCTTTCTGACGTTACATGTCGGTGCCGGAACTTTTCTTCCGGTTAAATCAGATACGACCGAAGGACATAAAATGCACGCCGAATACGGCATGATCAATGAAAACGCCTGTCAAATAATCAATCAGGCTAAAAAAGAAGGCCGACGCATTATCGCCGTCGGTACTACTTCCGTTCGTTTACTGGAAAGCGCTGCCGATGAAAAAGGCGTCCTCCACCCCTTCTGCGGCGAAACCAGCATTTTTCTCACACCCGGATACAAATTCCGTATCATTGACCTGATTGTCACCAATTTCCATTTACCAAAATCAACATTGTTTATGTTGATCTGCGCCATCGGCGGTCTTGAGCGCATGCAAAAAGCTTATGCACATGCGATTGAACAAAAGTATCGTTTTTACTCTTACGGCGACAGCAGCATCATCAAGTGCATAAACAAAATTTAAACTCTTTTACGCTACACTGCCTCGTGCAAAGGAAAAAAATATGACGAATCAACCATTGAGCAATTTAAAATACATCTTTTTTACCATCAAAAGATCTTTTCTGCCGGCAATGCTTTTTGCGGCGGCACTCGTTATGTTTTTTGCGCAATCTCCCTATGATTCGGCGTTAAACAATTTTTTCCATTACACTTTTCTTTCTCTGTCCGCTTTAATGCTGATTTTTCTATATATCCTCAACCAATCGAAGCCTTTTTTCAGCATTTTTCTCGGTACAACCTGCTATCTTTTAATCAACTGGATGAAACAAAAGTACGGGGCGGATTATATACATCAAAGTGAATATATTTGTTTATGTTTTGCATTTCCGCTAAATTTTGCATTGTTTTATTTTCTGCCGCAAAATGTTTTGCGCTCACCGCGCGGCAAATATCTTTTTTTGGCCTTAATGGCGGAAATTGTTTTAATTGAGCATGCCGGTCATTTAATACAAAACCTTTCACCGGATCATTTCATGTGGGAATCAATGCCGCTGCCGGCCGTTGTTTTCTGGCTGATGATGCTTGCCCCTTTGGCCATTGATATCAGCATCAAAAACACTTTACTGAATACCGGTCTTTTTTATGCGGATTCCAGTTTATTTATGGGCATTTTTTATTCTGCCGCACCATCTGGACTAACAACATTTTTCTGCGGCTTTATCACCATTTTGCTGTATGTCACGTTGGTCGATCTGTACCAACGCCGCCTATACGATTATTTAGACCATGTCGGCAGCCTGAAATCTTATTTATCGCGCGCCAACAACAAATTTCCGTTTAAATACACCATCGCATTATTCAGTATTGACAATCGCGACAAATTAATTGATGTCATCGGCAAACATAAAATGCAGGTTTTGGAGCAAATGATTGTCGATAAAATCCGTGATTTTCCGCACAACTCTGAAATTTATCGCTTAAACGAAGCGGAGCTGATTATCGTTTTCAAAAACGAAGATGCTCGTCATGTGCGTGAATATGCCGACAACATCCGCCGCGAAATCGCCGCTTCGGAATTTATTTTGACAAACAAGAAAAACTTAAAAATAACCATTTCCATCTGTGTCTCCGAAAAAACACGCAAAGATCTGAATGCAACGGAAGTCACCGACCGCGCCCATAATGCCTTAAAGAAGAGCTATCGTTTTAATTGCAACGTGACGACTGTTGCTTCTTAGGCTGCACCGCGCGCCAAAGCAAATAAACTCCAAGAATGTCAATCGGCAGCGAAAGGCATTGTCCCATGGTTAAGCCTCCCCACAAAAAGCCGATTTGCGCATCCGGTTCTCTAAACTGCTCCACAAAGGTCCGCAAAAGAGAATAACCGAGCAGAAAAATTCCGGAAAGAAAACCCGTATGTTCACGACACCATTTATTTTTCCACAAAAGGTTCAACACGACAAACAGCAAGATTCCTTCAGAAAAAGCTTCATAAATTTGTGACGGATGCCGCGGCAAATAGCCGCCGCGCGGAAAACGCACCGCCCAAGCCACATCGGTGACGCGCCCCCAAAGTTCATCATTGGCAAAATTGGCCAGCCGGCCTAAAAATATGCCGATCGGAACAACCGGCGCAACCAAATCCGTCAATTTAAGGTATGGAAATTTTATTTTACGACTGGCCAGCCAAAGAGCGACAATCACCCCGATAATTCCGCCGTGAAAAGACATTCCGCCGTGCCAAATGGCAAAAATTTCCAACGGATTTTGCAAATACTGTCCTTCCCCGTAAAATAAAATATAGCCCAAGCGCCCGCCGAGAATAATCCCGAGCGTCATAAAAAAAGCAATATCTTCCAAATCAGCTTTCGATAACCCGATGGCATATTTTTTTACGCGGACAGCCACAAGCCACCATCCGGCCAATATCCCCACCAAATAAGCCATGGAATACCACCGCAGCGCAAAATCTCCGATCGTTAATATATTCGGTGAAATATTCGGATATGCCAGTCCAATCATGTGTCCCCCTAACAAATATTGCTTAAGAGTATATTAATAAAAAACAGATAATCCACATATAAAATTTTTTTATAAACATATTTATTTTTATCTTTTTGAAAATAGGCATTTTATTTTTTTGCGCAAATAAAAAAAATGTAAAAGAGTGGAAAACTTTTTCAACACGATTGTCTTTGTCTTCTCCTGATGTCATTTTGTAAATTGGTTGCAAAGGAAACGTTTATGCTTGCTGAAAAACAACATCATTATAATCCCATTGATGACATCGAATGCCTGTTTTTGCATCGACAGCATTCGATTGAACGGCGCAATACCAACGAGGTTGTCGTTGAAATTGCCGGCAAGTGGGATAATCTGTTATTGTTCTTCGCTTGGGAAGAACAGATGCAGTGTTTGCACCTGTCCTGCTTAATCAACATGGAGCCGGATGTAGTTAATATGCAAAACATTTTCGAGCTTTTGGCTCTTTTGAATGAAGATCTGTGGGTTGGCTATTTTTCATTTTGGGAAGCAGAGCGCATGCCGGTTTTCAAACATTCGATTTTTATCGACGGCAATGATCTTAAATTCACGGAAAAACTGACTCGCATTATCAACATCGCATTAACCGAGTGCGAACAGGCTTATCCGATTTTTCATGCGGTTTTAAAGCAAAATATTGCTCCGCGCAAGGCGCTGTTACCGCTCACGATGATGTAATTTCCGACCATACGATACGGCAAATCGCCAAAACATCTTTGCCGGAACAATCGCGGATAGTATGCAGACTTTCTTCGGCACTCATCTGTGTTAGAACTTCTATTTTTTCTCCGTAAACGGCTTCTTTTTTGAAGGCAAGTTCAATTTCCCGCACCATGTGTTTCATTCTGAATTCTTTATCCACGCTTTCGCTCGCCCACACCGGATAAACTGCGTTATTCACATGCCGATTGAGATCAATGTCATCGAATCGAACTTTAAACACGCTTACCTCATAAGGTTCGGATACTTCTTTCATTTTCGGAAAATCCGTATTAATAACCCGTTCATTTAACGGTTCATAATTCGGAAAATATTTTTTTAAGAGCACCGGCCGATGACGCACATAATCCACCAAAACCCACTGACTGCTTGCCGTAATAATCACTTCGCCGCTTTCGTTTCTGATTTCAAAATCACGGATAGCACCCCATAATTTCGCCTCTGCGGGCCATGTCTGCACCACTATTTTTTCATTCATCAGCGGCATTTTTTGAATTTTGATCAAATAATTAGATCCCACCCATGCCAAATTATTTTCGTGGCAAACGGCAAATCCCAAGCCGAGAACATCGGCATTTTCAGCCGCCATATCCTGCAATATGTTCATCAGACTGGAAATGCGCAAAAAGCCATGACAATCCGCTTCATGACTTTTTATGGCATATTCTTTTTTATATTTGAAAACTTTAACCATTAAAAAAGTTGTGCCTTACGTGTCATTCCGGAAACTTTATAAGATTCAAATCTTTTTTCCAAACGATCGGTATAAATCGCCCCTTGCGCCGGATCGGAAGAATGATATCTCTTGGCGGCCTGTTTCCAATTTCTACCGTTTGCAGAATAGAGTCTGCGCAAAAATCTGGCGCTGTACTGAACATTTTTAACCGGATCAAGCGCTTCTTCGGCAGAAGAAAATTCGTGTCCGTGATATTTCATATTAATTTGCATACAGCCGACATCAAAGTTATCAACCCCTGCCGCCTTCAATTTTCTGATCGCGGCAACGGCTTCTTCACGATTGGCGTAATAATAGCCCTTCCCTTGAACATTAACTGTCCACGGCCAAGCAACGTATCTGTTTTGTAAATGATCCCAACGACCGCTTTCAACAACGGCTATCGTTTGCAGCAAATCAACATCAACGCCATATTGCGAACCTACATCTTTTGCTGCTGCCGAACAAACCATACTGTCATGAATCTGCTGTTTGATCGGCAAGACATCAGTGTCTTCGTTGGCGTAAATAGAGCTGCTGAGCAAAACCAACACACTGATTAATAAAACAAAAAATCTGTTAAACACGATAAGTGTCACCTTCATATACTGTCCGATTTACAAACGGCATCCCATCTTTTAAGAATTTCCGCCATTTTTTACAGCCTTACGGCCGGCAAATAAAACAGTGTTTCCCACTTTAACAACTCGTTAAATTTACTTAACAAGTCATTAATACGAATTCCCTATATAGCATTTCTTTTTTTAAAAATCCAGCAAAAATATACTTTTTATTAATTTTTTCGCTCGATTTTTAAATAACATACTGATTTTTCGCCATAAATATTTTAACTTTTTTTTCATATTTTATAGCAACTTTATGCAAAAATGCGACAATGATGCTTGATTTTTATAAAATAAAGTCTATATTAAGACTCGCCAAGCAATTGGCTGTGACACCAGAGACCTTATGAAATAGGTACGTTGGACCCGGGGGCAGTACCCGGCACCTCCACCATTTAAGGGGGTGAATGAGGTTTGACAGTGTATAGTAAAGATATGCGTTGTGTCCGGCAAGATACCACCGTTATCGGTTCAAAATAAATGAATGCAAATGATAATTTTGCACCTGTTGCTGTAGCTGCTTAGTCAAGGCAACAAAATTCAATTCTTTAAGCTTTGGTTAGTTTGAAGTGGGGATTGAGCCACCTAGCAACAGAACGGCTCTTAAACCAACAGGATAAGGAAAAATGACTAAATTTGTTGAAGAAATAAATTATGATGAGCTGGTGGAAAAAGCATTGCGCAACGTTGTTTACTATGCTTTGAAAATTGTTGAAAAACAAGGTTTGCCGAGCGAAAATCATTTTTATATCACTTTTCGAACAGATCACGCCGGAGTCGTTGTCTCTAAAAACTTAAAAATACAATATCCGGAGAGCATGACCATTGTCTTGCAGAACCAATTTAACAATTTAGTCGTTCGGCACAACGATTTTTCCGTCGATTTAAGTTTCGGCGGGATTGCTCAAACCATTACCATACCTTATGATGCCATTACCTATTTCGCCGATCCTTATGCCAAGTTCGGGTTAAGCTACACACCGGACGAGATCGAAAGCGAAATTGCGGAGCCGGAAACAACTCAACCGCAAGAAGCTAAAGTCATTTCCATTGATTCATATCGGCGCAAACACTAATGCAAAAATTCTCCGTACTCATTGCCGGAAGACACGCTACCAGCATCAGCTTAGAACCTGAATTTTATCAGGAACTTTTGCATATTGCCGCCTGCAAAAAAATCAGCCGCAATGAACTGATCACCTATATTGATGAAACGCGCACGACAGAAAACTTATCCAGCGCCATCCGCCTTTTTGTTTTGAATTTTTACAAAGAATCAACGCCAAAATGATTTTGAAAACAAAACCAAGACCGTAATCACTTCCAAACGGCCGAGAAACATAATAAACACAAACAGCATCTTCAAGTTTGCCGAGAAAAAGGCAAAATTGCCTTCCGGCCCGATTGCATCCACAGCACCCAAACCAACATTGGTGATACACGCCATAACGGCGGCAAACGCGGTCGAAAAATCAACACCGCACAAACTGACCACAAAAGAAAAAAAGCCTAGGCAGATCAAAAAAGAAAACAAATACACAAACACTGACATGGTAACTTTTTCCGAAACATTCAGTGAACCGATTTTTATCGGAATAACGCGATGCGGCTCAATAGCCGACAGCAAATATTTGCGTAAAAAAGCATAGATCACCTGCCAGCGCAAGATCTTAATCGAACCGCCGGTCGAACCTGTACAACCGCCGATCAGTGACAAAAATAAAACCATTGCCGTTGTCCACACGCCCCATTGCAAAAAATTGCAGGAAGCCAAGCCGGTCGTTGTAACCAGACTGATTGCTGTAAAAAAGCAATAGCGAAGTGAAGATAACAGCGTATAATCCGTGGTGGCATAAACGTAAAAAGTTAAGCACAGCCCGACAAAAAGAATAATTTTAAAAAACGAGCGAACCTGACGATTTTTATCCGCATCACCGCCGCGCATCAGCAGAACATAAAATGTCATCGGCAATGCTCCGCAAATCATAAAGACCATTGTGGCCAACTCAATCCATACACTGTTGAAGCCGGCAATAGAGTTATTTTTCGTCGAAAAACCGCCGGTACCGATCACCGACATCGCCTGATTAACCGCATCAAAAACGCTCATGCCGCACAAAATATAAACCACACAGCATAAAGATATCAAAAACAAATAGACCGCTACAATACGTTTAGCGATATAGCTGAATTTCGGCATAAATTTATCACTCGAATCGGAATTTTCCCGTTGAAAAATCTGCATACCGCCGATCCCCAAAAAAGGAAGCAACGCCACGGCAAAAATGACAATTCCCAATCCTCCGATTCCGTTCAACAGCGATCGCCATAACAATATCGCCGGCGGAAGAGCCTCCACATCTGTCATAATCGTCGCGCTTGTTCCGGTCAGGCCGGCCATTGATTCAAACAGGGCATCGGCAACATGAATGGCACTGCCGTAGAGCAAAAACGGAACAGCTGAAAAAGCACAAACCAAAATCCAACTGACGGTTGTAATCAAATAAGCTTGTTTCAAGTTGATCCGCTCAAATTTTGTGTAGTTGGATAAAAAGAGTGAAAAGCCGAAGAAAAAGGATAATAGCGCCGACGTCATAAACGGTGACCACAAACGACCGCCGATGGAAACCTCAAAACCGACCGGCACAAGCATGACCAATCCTAAAATTCCGAGGATATAACCGCTAATCGTTAATACCGGCTGCCACATATCAATCCCTTATTTCAAGGCCACATTTTTTGCCAAATTATTTTCAACCAACGCCCTATTAATAAAGATGCCGTTGACAAAACAAAGAGCCGTTGCCGCTTGCGTTTGCTGTGTATAGGCAACAACATCGCAATGCACCATTTGACCATCTGTCAGCTTATCCAAATAGCGCTGTGCCGCCGCCGTATCGTAGGTATCCGGATTGGTATATATGCCATATAAAAAGACAAACGTATCATTAATGTACAGGCTATTTGGACCGACAACTTTTGCTTTATCATAAAGTTTTTCGGATTCGGATAAATAGACCAATCCTAAATCGCGGCGCACGCGGTAATAATCGGCTAAATTTCCTTCATAATAAACATCGCGGTATTGATCATCAATCTGCTGTTGTTCTTGTTTAATCTGAAGTTCCTGTTCTTTTTTGGCCTGCTGTGAAATTTCAGCAAAACTCGGTTCTTCCGGTTGTTCGATTTGCATCGGTTCTTCCGGCTCGGAATATCTAACCTTATTAAACTTTGCCACATTCCAAGAAACAAATTTAACTCCTTCTTTTTCTTCTTCTTTTGCATCTGCAGATGGTTTATCCGGCAAAATTTCTTCCACTTTTTCCTTGATATCTCCGACTTTCTGCGTAATTTTTTGCACTGCCGAATCCGCAGCACCGGAAACTTGCTTTTTAACTTTTTCAACCTGACGCTGCGGAATTTTCAACCGATACCACTGTGCTATTTCCGAAAATTTAACATTATAGCACATCGGAATAATAATCAGGACTGCCAACACGGCCAAAAAGGCAAGCAAAAAATACCAAAATTTCCGTATTGGTAACGTCAACCACATCACCAGTTTATGGATATAGCCTAAAATACCGTTAATGTGCATCTCGGCCCATTCGCTTTTACGCATTTTTCCCTCCGTATTTTTGTTGCAGTTCTGCCAATTTTTCCGGCGTTATCCGTTCAAACAAAGCCTCTCCGGCCTCAAAGGCATGGCCGGCCGGCAAGGCCGAAAGCTCTTTTTCCACATCAAAGTTTTTCAAAAGCGGCAACGAGTCAATGCCCAAGCCGAATTTGGCCAATATTTTTTCGCTTGTCTGCGGCATCAGCGGTGCGCACAAAGCCGCATAAATACGGATAACATTTAGGCAAATATTTAAAATGGTTTCTGCACGCTGCGGATTTTCTTTAATAACCATCCACGGCTCGGTGACGGAAATATAGTTATTTCCCTCCACCCACGCAGCTCGCAATTCAGCCGTCGCTTTACGAAATTCCATTTCATTCAAATACTTCAAATAGTTGTTTGTTTTTTCCTGCAAAGTTGCTATAAATTCGCGATCTTGCGGTTCTAAGTCACCCCTTGGCGGCACATGGCTGCCGATTTTAGACGCAGTCATTTTCATCACGCGCTGAGCAAAATTTCCCAAAACACCATTTAAATCTTTATTAACGGTCGAGACAAAGCTTTCAAACGTAAACGACGAATCCGAGCTTTCCGGTGCATTAGCCATCAACCAATAGCGCCAATAGTCAGCCGGAAATTCCTGCACAGCATCTTCGGCAAAAACGCCTCTGTGTTCGGATTTCGAAAATTTACCGCCTTCATAAATCAAGTAACTGAAGCCTTTCAAATAATCAACCTTCGTCCAATTTTCACCTGTACCGATCAGCGTGGCCGGAAACGTGATCGAATGATACGGCACATTATCTTTGCCCATAAATTCAACATAACGAACATCTTGAGCATCCAGCCACCAATCCCGCCAATTTCTTTCTTCCGGTTTTTCGTCAGACCATTGTTTGGTAATGCCGATATAACCGATCGGTGCATCGAACCACACATAGAAAACTTTGCCTTCATATCCTTCTTTATTGACCGGAAAACCCCATTTCAAATCACGCGTAATGCAACGCGGCTGCAGTCCTTCTTTCAGCCATTTTTTGGCGATTGAATACGCCACATCCGGCCAGAATGCTTCTTTTGTTTTCAACCATTCAACCAATTTTTCTTCAATTTTCGGCAGATTTAAGAACAAATGTTTTGTTTCTCTGACTTCCAAGTTTGAACTGCCGGAAACCGTGCTTTTGGCATCAATCAAGTCCGTCGGTTCCAGAACTTTCGTACAATTCTCACATTGATCGCCGCGCGCTTTTTCGTAGCCGCAATGCGGGCATGTTCCGACAATATAGCGATCAGCCAAAAACATCTGATCATCAACACAATAGATCTGTTTCATGGTTCTTTCTTCAATAAAACCGTTTTGATCCAATTTTTCAAAAATATGATATGTCAACTCCTGATTTTGGCGGCTTGACGAACGGCCGAAATAATCAAATGAAAGATTGAAATCTTTATACGTTTGTTTATGCCGCTCATGATATTTATTGCAATATTCTTCCACCGGCATATTTTCTTTCAAGGCACCGACTTCCGAAGCCGTACCGTGCTCATCCGTACCGCAGATATATAAGACTTCGTTTCCCATCATCCGCATATATCGCGCATAGACATCAGAGGGCAGCAAACAGCCGACCATATGACCGAGGTGCGGCACACCGTTAATATACGGCAAAGCGGACGTAATTAAAATTTTAGACATAGGAAACTCCTTTCAACACATAAAAACTTGAGAGAATTTTACAATATTAAAATAAAAGCGCAACAAAAATTCGCCGCAGAGCAACTTTTTGCACAGCTATAACGGCTCTTTCAACCGGCTTAAACTTTGCGCCAACGCATAAATCGACTCACTGACATCGTCGGCAACTTCATAAAAGTCTTCATTTTTCTGCAAATTTTCTTCATCGGCATACAATCCGCGATTGATTTCAAGCTGCAGCGTATACATGCTGCGCCGCGGCTGGCAATAATTAAAGGTTATAAACGCACCTGAATACGGACAATTAAACTCCACTCGATAATTTTTATCCCAAAACTGTCCGGCTAAAAAATCGCTCATTTCACGCGGACAACTTTGGCTGAACAAATTTCCCAAGCAAATGTCTATACCTGATCTGTCATCAATGATCGAACATATTTTCGACAGCATGGAATGACAATCTAAAACCAAACAAAAGCCAAACTTTTTGATTGTTTTATCAATCAGCTTTTGCAACTTATTATGATAGACGTCATAAACATTTTTCAGTCTTTTTTCCACTTCATGATAATCAAGCAGACCTTTATATAAATTTTCGCGTTTAAAGTTAATGCGATGCACAACGCCAAGCCCGACACGGCAATGCTTATCATATAACACATCATTATCACGCGGATAGTTATAATACATGGAAGGATCAAGCTCCAAGCGATCGCGGTTTAAGTCAACAAAAACACGGTTTACTTCCATTTTGAGCATAGTCAAACCTTTTTCCACCGCCGGCTGAACCAACTCATCAACAAACAAATCTTCATTACGGCGCATATTTTTTTCATCAAAGGCGGTGATTTTTAAGAATTCGGGCGGAAAATATGTTCCGCTGTGCGGCACGGACAGAATGAGCGGATACTGAATTTTATCGGCATTAAATTCCGTATAAATTTTCATATTTTTGTAATTTACATCAATATTTGCTTGTTGCTCCATCATTTTTCCTTTTTCTTCACGCGTTGTTTGACAGCCTTCGCCTCAGCTTTTGGTTTTTCACTTTGCCGCATCAGACGTTTCCTTTTGGTGGATTTTTTTTCAACCGACCAGCCGAACTTACCGATTTTTTTACCAAGGGCATAATAAAATCCGTGGGCATAAGCCAAGAGTCCCGCTTTATCAAGCATTAAGGCATTTTGTTTATCCAGCAAATCTTCATCAACATTCACGGCGACAACCTCTGCCAAAAACATATCATGCGAACCGTAAGATGTCACATTTTTCACCACACATTCCAAAGATATCGGCGCTTCGGCAACTTGCGGCGCACTGATTTTCACACATTTCTGCGGTGTCAGTCCCGTCAAGGCAAATTTATCGGTGTTACGCCCGCTTTTCACACCGCACATATCAACGGCTCGAGCCAATTTAACCGTCGGCACATTAATGACAAATTCGCTGTTTTGCCTAATCAACTGATGACTGAATCTCGATGGTCTGATTGAAACATAAACAAGGGTGGGCTCCGTGCATATCACACCGGTCCATGCGGCTGTCATCACATTCGGATTATCCATTGTTCCGCACGATATCAACGCCGGCGGAATCGGCGCCAACATTGTCCCCGGTTTCCATGAAATTTTTGCCATCACATATCCTTTTTTTCTTTTCGGTCTGATTATATACTCTTATTTTCAAACCGTCAAGACCTGCGATCACAAGGACCGCATGCCGAAGTATCATGAATAAAACTATGAAAAAAATCATAGACAATGAAAATATAGCACATTTTCCCTTCAAATCCGATAAAACAAAAGCGCAATCCGCAACGATAAAAAGTTTGATAACTTAAAAAATAGTATTGTAAAAATAAGCCGATCGGCTAATCTTTGCGTAGGAGGAAAGGATATATGACCGATATCGATTTTAAAAAATTAAGCTTTGAAGATGCTCTCAATCAATTGGAAACCATTGTCCGTGAGCTCGAAAGCGGCAAAATCAAATTGGATGACGCCGTCGAAATTTATGAAAAAGCGACTGCGCTGAAAAAATTCTGCGAACAAAAGCTTAAAGACGCCCAACTGAAGATTGAAAAAATCAATGTTTCGGCAACCGGCGATGTCTCCGCCGAACCGTTTAACGTCAGCGAGGATTAATATGAGCGAAATCACGGATATCTTAAAGCAGTTTTCCACGCAGTTTAATACCGATGCGGTGCGGATTTTTACCAAACCGAACGGAGTTGAAAAACGTGTTATTGAGGCTATGGAATATGCCGTTATGAACGGCGGAAAGCGGTTACGACCATATCTTTTATGTGAAAGTGCTTCTCTCTTCGGCGTTGATTACACAACCGCTTTTCCGGCGGCTGTTTCTTTGGAAATGCTGCACAGTTATTCATTGGTTCACGATGATCTGCCGGCCATGGATAACGATGATCTTCGCCGCGGCAAACCGACTTGCCACAAAAAATACGATGAAGCAACTGCCATTTTAGCCGGCGACGGTCTTTTGACCCATGCTTTTGAATATCTGTCAAAGTCATTACAAATCCGACCGGAAATCCGCCTGACTTTGATCCAACTTCTCTCTGAAGCAGCCGGTGCATTCGGCGGCATGGTCGCCGGACAACCGCTCGATTTATATGCTCAACCGACTGATAATCAGCAAGAAAATGAGCAAATTATCAAGCGCCTTGAGGAAATGAAAACCGGTCGTTTACTGCGCTATGCCTGTGAAGCCGGCGCCGTTTTGGGACAAGCTCCTATTGCCGAGCGTCAAGCGCTCATCACCTATGCGCGGCGAATCGGTCAGGCTTTTCAAATTGCCGATGATATATTGGATCGTGAAGGAGACCAAAACTTGGTCGGTAAAACGCTTCACAAAGACGATGCGCAACAAAAATTAACCTACGTTTCTTATCTCGGAATCGAACCGGCGCGCCGACTGGCTCGTCAGCTGGTCGATGAAGCTATTGCGGCACTGTCTGTCTTTGACCATAAGGCTGACCATCTTCGCCTGCTGGCTCACTATATTGTTGATCGAAAATATTAAAAAATTGAGCGCGTTTCAAACCGCACCGGTTAAAAAGTCACTTCACCGTCATGAGCAAGCAACGACGCCGAGGTTACACCTTTTACGGCCAGAACTTCTTTAAGGAGCTTATCTCCGGCATCGGTTCTGAGTTCAATAATGATATCAAGTGCATTTTGTTTCATATTACGCGATTTAACCGTGCTGTGTTTAGCATATTTGCCGACGATTTTGAGCAGTTTCGGCTCAATATCCAAATGGCTTGAATTAACGATCAGCATCATCGGTGCTTTAGCCACAGGAATATGATCAAGCAATATGATACCGGCCGTCACCATCAAGCTGAGCAATACGGCGATTTCCGCCAATCCGACTCCGCAGATAATACCGACAACAATGGACCAATAGAAAAAGACCAAATCCATCGGATCTTTAACCGCCGTTCTGAAACGAACAATGGAAAGCGCACCCACCATACCGAGAGAAACAACAATATTTGACTGAATGGTAATGATTACGGCACAGGTAATAAGCGCAACCAGCGCAATGGCTATGTTAAATGTTTTGGAATAGAAAGTTTTTTTTGTGACAGTGCGATAAACAACAAAAATATACAGCGCAATAAAGCAAGCTGCCATCATCGCGCTCACCGCCGTATATGTGTTAATATCGGTATTGGAAAACCCTTCCAAAAACGATTTTTTAAAAATGTCGGTAAAAGTCATATCATACTCCTCTCAAGGCATATTTTCTGCATAAATAATATTTTGAATAGGATGTTTGCCGAAGAATGTCAAGATTTAATGCACTGTATATAAAATCCGGCAGATATTCATCAAATTTAACTTCCATTAAATGCCACCCTGCCGGCATAACGGGGCGTTCCGGCAATGCATCATCGAAAAAACCTTTAAAATGATCCGATGATGACAAATTCGTATCAAACGTCACACGTACATTTCCATCTTTGTAAACATACGGGGAACGCTCGTATTCCACAACAGTCACCGGCCGAAGAAATTTTGTCCGCATCTGCAGCAACATATTTAGCCATAAAAAAGGCTGACCGATCATATCCGGTATTTCTCCATTGAGCAAACTGACACACTGCTCTTGCGAAATAATGCATGATGTCTTTAGGGTTTTGCCTTTTTCTTTCTGTTTACGTTCCAAGCTTATCCGTTTGGCAGAATGATCATATATTCTCAGGCGTATTTTTTCGCGTGGATCCGTTCCGTTTTCAATATCAAAATAACAACTGTTCTTACAGTCATCAAAATAGAGTGACCGAACATTATACATGCCGGAAGCCGCAACATGCGGATCAAGTTGCATCACATGACTGATACGCGACTTCAGCAGCGGAATCTGCGCTTGGGAAACAATGTATTTCAGCTCATGACGATATTTATCCACGTTATTTTCTCCTTCCTTTCAGCCGGCCGATCAAAATCATAAGCCCTCCCGCCAGACCTATCAACATTAAAACGATTGCTTTGCCGTCCACATCTTTCATACTTAGCAGACTGATTTTCCTTGGCACTACTTTACCGACCTTCTGTTCGAGCACATCTGAATCCGAAGGCGGTTGATTATAAAGAATGATATCTTTTTCAATCCGATTATCTTGATGAAAAGGCTTTTCTTTTTGATCATACCACTCTTTCCCGCCATCTACGCCGATTTCTTCCGGCTTGGGTAATTCTGATACATTGACACCGCATTTGACATAGAAAGGATAACGCGAAATAAAAAGATTTTCCGTCAAAAAAGTCACTTTACAGTAATTTTCGTTTGTCAGCCAAAGCGAACTGAGAAAAGAAACATGATCGGTAACAAGCTTATAAAAATCCTCAATACTTTTCACGGGATCGGCATGATACAGATCCGGCCATCTGACAGAATCAACTTTTATTGAATCCCTCAACAATTCTGCAAGTTGCAGAATATCATCTTTTAACATCCGATTTATCGCCGGCAGCCCCTCATTTTGATAAATTTCTATGACTTCGTTATAAAACTCTTCATGCGACATCAATGCTTTATACCAATTTTTCTGGGCATAAATGCTGTTAGGGCTCCACCATGATTTATATGCGCTTTGCGAACCAATAGTCAGATCATAATCCCAACACGGACCGGCGTATATCTTGTTGCTCGCGGAATTAAAATAAAAATATTGACTGGATTCATCCGCATCTAAATTACCGAATATTTCCTCAACCAAATATTTTCTGGCCCATGAATCTGTATCTATATATTCCGGCAAACCATCCGAGTTCAGGTTAATTTCAAATATCATTAAAAGTCTTTCCAGCATATCTTTATTTTTCCGCGTCTTTGCGCTCGGCTGCGAAATTTCGGCAAAAAGATGATTGGCCATTAATCTGATCACTTTATGATAATCGTTGATTTTTCCAAGCTCATTTTGAATACAAAAGAGCAAATCATCAGAGTGTTCCATATATCTCTTCGCTAAGTTTTCAACTTTTTCCGAAAGCAAATAAAGACCGACGAAATTGCCGTTTAAGTACAGCGAAACATATCGGCTGTCCGCGGCAAAGCCGTCTTTCGATTGAATTTTGCGCGCAAAATCTGCCGTCACTTTATTTCTGAGATTCGTTTCGTCGTAGGCATTGGCTAACAGAACCCATTCATCGGCCGCCGGCATATTTAACAAGGACTGTTTACCCCTCAGATAAAGATTGTATGGCTTTTTTGCAAAATTTGACCAAGTTGTATTTCCCCTTCCCCTGATTTGATCTACGGAGCGGCTCCGGTATTCCAATTCTCCCGATGTTGTATATAATTCTATATGGGCATATTCTCGGTGCTGTTTATCACCATGCACATCGTTCATTGTTCTTGAAGCAGTATCTATATACATTGTCGCCACATGGTCAGAACGAAGAAAGTACAAATCTTTTTCAGTTCCGCCTTTAACTAAACGGTATTTTTGATTTAACTCAAACGCCGAACAATCCATTCCAGAGGCAAGCGGTATATTATCAAGCAAGACCTCGTCCTTTTCCGTTAAACGAACTGTCGTGTCTTCCAAACGGGCATAGGCGGGAAGAAAAACATAAACCGAACCGCTGTTTGACTCTTCCCAAACATTAATCGGCTTTTGCCCTTTGACCAGAAACTGTATTTTAACGTTTTTCGTACCGATGTTTATATATTCACAAAAAAGGATAGCGATTATCATCGCTATTGTTCCGCCAACAACCCATAGTAACTTTTTCACGCGGCTTTCATCCTTAGTCTGACAATTTATTCTTTTGCTTGATGACAAAAGAAACCACACTTAGATGCTAATGCAAACATCACATAAAAGCAAGCAAAAAATGTATGAAAATGTAGAGCAAAAACGAAATGAATACAATAATTACTATGATTTAAAGATCTGTTCCAACAACATTAAAAACTATGAACAAATAAATCTGCCGCAAAAAGCAGAGGCCATCAAAGAGCGCTATAAACTTTACTGCGAGGATGTACAAGCCCAAGCACGAATAGATCTCGGCATGCGTTTTGGCGGGCAAGAATTTAACGGCGAGCCGATGCAGGGTTTGCTTGATGAAGACACAATGGCGCAAGAAATCTACAAACGCGAAATCAGCAAACTTCAACGAAAGATTCAGAAAGGTGTTAAACAGGACTTAAAGGATCGTGGGGTTGATCAAAAACCGAGTATAGAAAATCCGAATGAAACCGGCATACCGATGAGCCCTGAAAACACTTCTAAAATCCGCTCCGATATGAAAAAATTAAAAGACTATCGAGATCTCGTTAAATAAAATATCTTGACTTTACATATCTTGTCGGCGTACAAAAGACTTATGATGAACGGACTTAAAATTTTTTTATTTTGTTTATGCTTTCTGTCCTGCGTTTGCTTTTCCGACACAGTTTCTTCTGGCGAACAAAACTTGCGTCATTACCGCATACTGGTCATGACTTCCAGCTGGCAGAGACCTATGCTCTTGTCCGGTCAGATTTTACGTTTTATGAATCAAACTTATGACAATTACACGATGAGTGTCTCGATCAAAGGTACGGAACCGGAATGGATCGAAAAAACTTTCATGCAGGAGTGGCAGCCTTTCATTGATCAGGCTAAACTGATTATCCGCTACGATGTCAACAGAGATCAACTGTCTAATCAACTGGATCCCGTGCGTGATCTGGATATCGAGCAATATGACTATTTTTGCAAAGTTGACGATGACGATTGGTATGCACCGACATATTTGGAAGAAGTCAATGAATGGCTGAACAAGGAAGAAAATATTGATCTTTCCGCAAGCAGTAACATGACTGAATTAAATAACGGAGACATTTTTGTAAACATGAGCTACAGCCAAATGGGATGGAGCGGCAACACACTTTGTTTTTCACGCAAAGCTCTGAAAACTATTTTGGCAGTCGAAAAAAATCCCCATATTTTAGAACCCATATATAGCGCAAAAAAAATCGCAGAAATGCGCAATAGCAATGAAGATGCACTTATTTTGGATCTTATCATGTACACCGACGGAAAAATCCAAAAGCGCCACACTCCGCAAGAAAACGTTATCTATGGTCGGCAATACCAATCGCTCACAAGACACGACAAACCTTGCACCATCAAAAAAGCTCTGTTTAATTTTTTGAAATAGATTGCTTTAATACTAAATATCGGCAATAACCGTCATAGAAATGATCTCATCCGGTTCACTAACCATGCCGCCGTAACCACTGCCTTTTTTCAGCATATCGACGAACTCCATACCGGAGACGACCTCACCCCAAACGGTATACTGCCCATCAAGCCATGGACAATCTCCATAGCAAATAAAAAATTGACTGTCTGCCGAATCCGGATCCATCGCTCTGGCCATTGAAGCTGTTCCGCGCTTGTGCCGTATCTTATTAAATTCTGCTTTAAGTTTCTGACCGCTGCCGCCGGTACCATCGCCGCGCGGACAACCGGCCTGCGCCATAAATCCTTCAATCACACGGTGAAATTTCAGCCCGTTATAAAACCCAGAACGCGCCAATTCTTTAATGCGAGCCACATGTTTCGGCGCTTCATCAGGATACATTTCGATCACGATATCGCCGTACTTTGTTTGAATCAAAATCGCATTTTCCGCATCTTTAACTTTGTACGAATGTTTGATTTTTTTCGCCCGTGTTTTACTCATTTCGAGTTTTTTGGTTTCCTTATCTTCCAAATTTTTCGTTGTCGGCTTTTCAATATTTTTTGTTTCGCTTTTACCTAAAAGATTTGCCATTTTTTGCCCCTTTCGACTATTTTTTGACTTTCTTTTCAATATTTAGGTAATCAAAATCGATTATTCAAGACGAAGTCGACTCTTTCTTCGGCATTAAGATTCTGCGGATAATATTTATCAACTTTTTTAATTGCTTCTTTAAGCCCTCTTCCGTTGGCAATCTGCACCGCCAATCCCGGCCGAGCGTTTAATTCAAGCATCATCGGTCCGCGTTCCTTATCCAGCACAATATCAGCGCCCATATAGCCGAGTCCGGTCATTTCATAGGCTTGCGAGCCGATCAAAAGATGCTCGCGCCAGAAGGGAACTTTAAGCGTCATCAAATCGGCTTGCGTATCCGGATGAATCAAAATCGGCATATTATGCGAAACGGCTTGCACGGCTTTTCCCGTTTGCATATCCAATCCGACACCGACCGCGCCTTGATGCAAATTAGCTCTTCCGTCTGATTCTTTGGTCGCCAGACGCATCATCGACATAATCGGATAGCCTTTATAAATAATCACCCGCACATCCGGAATTCCCTGATAGCTGAAATTCTGAAAGGCATCACTGAAGTGTACAAGTTCTTCAATCAAGGCGACATCATATTGTCCGCCCAAACTGTACAAACCACTCAGCAAATTGGAAATATGCTGGTAAACATCATTAAAATGCAGTTTTTTGCCGGAAGCCGTGGTAAAGATGCCGTCCTGATAATTTTTAATCACCAAAACACCTTTCCCCTGACTGCCATGCGCCGGTTTAATCACAAATTCATCGTGACCCTCAACAATTTTGAGCAGATCCTTAACTTCATACTGATGTTCAATCACACCGATCATATGCGGCGTATTAATGTTAATGCCGTTCGCCAATTTTTTGGTTTGCACTTTATCATCAACAAGCGGATACAATGAACGCTTATTATATTTTCCGATCACGAAATAATTGCGCGCATTCATGCCCAAAACGCCTTTAGCACGAAGCTTTTGCGGCATGGAAAAGAAGGCAAAAATATTTTTCAGCGAGGCAAACATTTTATTTTTCCTTCGTCAGCGGGGCAAATCTTTTCAGTTCGCTTAAACGGTAACCCGTATAAGTTCCAAGCAGCATCACGATTGCCAAAATAACAATATTCCATTCATTAAAGGCAAACATAATGTGGCGAATATAGGTGCTGCTTATTACAAAATAGGTCACGACGGCAACCAAGAGCGTATTGACAATTTGTTTGGTGGCATTGCGCGCCCCCTCTTCTTCCCATGTAATGGAAGCACGTTCAATAATCCATGCGGTAATAATAATCGGGAAGAACGCAGCCGTCGCCAAAATTTTATAATCAAGCTGATAGCCGAAAATCGTCAGCATTTGCATAATCACGATCACGAAAATCACCACTGCGGAAATTCTCGGCACAAGAAGCAAATTCAAGCGCGTCAGCCAACCGCGGATCAAAAGGCCGAATCCGACAATCAGCGTAAAGCAGATAAACCCCGAAACAAAACCGGTTTTAACCAGCGACATGGCAATAAGCATCGGCGTAAACGTTCCCATTGTCTGAATACCGATAATGTTGCGCAAGATAACCACCAGCATAATACCAAGCGGAAAAATCATCAGCCACTTTAAAACATTTTGTTCCAACGACGGCAGATTATAAATCGTGTAATCAAACAAGCGGCTGTCTTCATATTTGGCACGGCGGCCGGCCATTTTGAAAGAAGATATCACTGATTTAACCACTGAAAATCTGATCTGAGAATTTTCACCGCCGGTAACATCAAGCAACGAAACACCGCCGCGCTGAAAAGTAATAAAATCTTTCGGCAATCCGGCTTTACCGGTGGTAATATTATACGGAATCCACTTACTTCCCTCATAAGCTTCCACCATCAAATCCGCCGGAGTAGAGCGTTTGTTTTCACTGAGCTTCACACCGCGGACAACACGCGCCGTTATTCCTTTAACCGCCAGCAGATAAATGATTTTTTCAGCCATAATCTGCTGTGTACGTTTCACCGGCAGAAAAGCATCGACTTCCGGCTGTAAAGGCTCTTCGTTCAGCAAGCGTATAATCCGCTGCGGAGAAGATCCCTCTTTTCGATCAGCAAGTGCGAGCAAATCCATGATCTGCCCTTCCTGATATTCATCTTCAAATTTCGGTTTTTCCACTTTTTTCGGCGCCGTTTCATAAATTTTACCTTTGGTATCGGCATTATCATAAAGCATAATCCGATAATACAGATCCTGAACATTTTTACGTGGTTTTGACTTCATGATGATGCGATTATTTTTAACGTTTTTTTCACTTGTATAGCCTTGTGCAACGACGTCCTCGCTCAAAATTTTATACTTCTGTCCGACACTCGGAGAGGCAAGTGAAACCTCAATCGGCTGGCCGGCAATCGGCTGAAATGAAATATGAGCATCAACCGTCCACACATCAGAACGTTCTGTCGGCTTATAGCTAAAGCCCCAATGTTTAATTTTATAATACGTAGCCACCGATGCATAAATAGTTGCCAGCAACAAAAACAAACCTAAAATACCGCGTACGGAAAATATTTTTTTCATAAAGTCCTCTATTTCATTATTTTAAAGTGTTCGACAGCGAAACGTCAACGATTGCCCGTCCGCTTAAAATATTGCGTCCGATTAAAGTCTGATATTCAAATTTTTCCCGTTCGGCAATTGTGAAATCGGCTTTAAATGTTTCACCGCCCATTTTCACGGTCATTTCAACAATCGGCCGTCTTTCATTTTTCTCAATACGTTTTATTTTGATATTTTTAACAAGCGGTTTTTCAAACACATGCTCTTCATTTGTTTCCCGATTAACGATCGTAAACGCCACCCATTTTTTCCCATCGCGTTCAAAATACTTCAGACTGTCGACATCCAAAGAAGATGTCGTCGCGCCCGTGTCAATACGCGACAAAAAGGCTGATTTCATCGGCGGTAAATAAATTCTTTCCACCGCACCGATCACATTATTCGGCATCACTTTAATAATTTTGGTTTCCTGAACGGTATTCGGAACAATGGCCGGCACAACAGCCGTTTTCTCAGCCGCACAACCAAACAGAGCAAACAAAGACAACAAATGTAAAATTTTTTTCATGATTTCCTCAAAGATTTAAGTCGACAATGACATATTCACCTTTTTTTTATCAATGTAAAGTAAAAAAATTATAAAAACACAAAAGAATCCTCTTGCATTATTCATTTATTTATGTTACACCCTACCGGAAATTGAGGCGGTTTTTATGTATGGATGAACAATCCGTAGTAAGAACCATGGTTTTATACGCTTTGCCCAACAAAGCACAGAAATGAAAGGAATCACATCATGAGACATGGTGACGGACATAGAAAATTTAGTATGCCGAAAAGTCAAAGAAGAGCATTATTTTCCAATTTAACCAATGCTTTATTAACACACGAACAAATTAAAGTCACATTGACCAGAGCAAAAGAATTAAGAACTTTTGCCGACAATATGATCACTTATGCAAAAAAAGGCGATTTAAACAGCCGTCGTCTGGCTTTGGCATTTTTGCGTGATAATGAAGTGGTTTCAAAATTGTTTTCAACTTTAGCTGATCGTTATAAAGAACGCAACGGCGGTTATACGCGTGTATTAAAAGCCGGTTTCCGTTATGGCGATTGCGCTCCGATGGCCTTTATTGAATTGGTTGATCGCGATGTTAACGCTAAAGGTGCTAAAGATTTGGCCCGTGTTGCTGCTGAAAAGGCTGCTGCCGAGGCTGCAGAAAAAGCTGAAAGTGAAGAAACACCTGCTGAAAAATAATCAGCACGGCATATTTTTTCAAAAGGGCGGTACGATGTACTGCCTTTTTTATTTTGTTTTACTTTTCTTATTTCGCGCAAATCCACTCCATCACTTTTTATCTTATAAAAAATATTATCATTCCTTTCGCTGCGCTGCGCGTCACTTCGTCAAGAAATCTCATCTTTGCGCAGCGCTATGTTTTTTTAATTTGAAGATGCCCCGACCTCGTGTGTTCCACACTCGGAGGCATGACTTTTTATTAAGTGATAAAAAAGACTTGACTTTTGCTACGGGGGGGTAATGTGAAAAAAAATATTTTTAAGCAGATAAAGTCACCCCTATTTTTCGCCTGAAAAGCGAAAAATTCAAGGGAACTCCCGAATCTTAAAGCAAAAGAAGAAGTAACATGAGACCCAAAACAAACATTTTCCCAACAAATCTACAACCGGAGTGTAGTGCAGAGGCGCCGACTTTTTTGAGCGCCGTGTACAAAAGAGGTACACAAGCGAAAAAAAGACAAGCGTATGCGCCGCAATACGGCCGTAGTATGATTGAGATGTTAGGCGTGCTGGCCATCATCGGTGTGCTGACAGTTGGTTCGATCACCGGTTACTCCCGCGCCATGCGCCGCCATCTCCTCAACAAACAGCGCGAGCAATACAGTTATATCCTCAGCGCCGTCGAAACCCATCATGATATGGTCAATATTAACACACCCGATTTACCTTACGGCTTCACATCCATATTGAAAGACCTCGGCTGGATTCCCGAAGAAATGATCAAAGAGAATTATGGTCAAATCTATGATGTATTTGGAAATAATGCTTTTTTTTATAACTGGGTTGATAACTATATGGGATTACAGATATATCTTAAAACTCCAAGTGCCTATGAACAATGCACCAATTTATACCAAACGATCAGACAATATCACTCTTTTTTATGGATAACTGAGGTTGCTAAAAAAAATGATGGACACTCTGTCCTCTCAAATCTTTATCATGGTGATAAATATTGTACCGATAGCCGAAAATGCATCCGTGACTTAACCCCGGCGCAAATTTCTCAGCTCTGTCAGATTTGTAATGATACGGAAGAGTTCTGCGTTCTCTATATGTTATGGAAATAACATATACCACTGCCCGAATCCTTAAACCCAATCCCTTTCCCCCAAACTGTTCGGTTTAGTCACGGATATAATGAGCTAGATTTAGCTTTATTTAATCAAGCCCGACAAAATAACTAAAATACAGCGATACCTTTGGCAATGAAGACGAATATAAAAACAATATCATTACACTAAAAGCAGACATATAAATAAAAAACTTTTGACGCATAAATAAGCTGACCATAAAACACACTGTCAAAAAAATATATAAGGCTGTTATTTGATAGGAATTATCTATACCGCTCGGATGATCCTCCCACATAATCAGAAGACTAAGCATTTGTAGTAAAAATAAACATGCAAATATTATCCCAAAAAAACTTTTACCTATGTATAAACATGTTGAGAAGACAAGATTCTTTATTTTATTCATGTATTTTCTTCACTTTTTCATAAATTCTATTTTTAGATGTGTTGGAAACATAATACACCATTTTTTGCTATATGCAAGATTTTTTTATCTTGCATATAGCCTTTTTTCGATAGTTATTTATTAAAATCTTTTCCTTGGATTGTAAAATGATTTCATCATATCATAACAATCGTCATCTGGATTACTGTATCCGCTATATATCCCTCTGGCATCAGCCAATAAATCTTCCGCAGAATCTTTTAAAATAGATAAATATCCTCCGTAATTTTTGCTTCCGCGCCATTGTTCTGGAAATTTACGAACAATATCTGCCATTTCTTTAGCTACACCCATGGCTCCTGTAACTGCAGCCCCATACAATCCATCTTGTGCTCCGACACAACTAACAACAGAATGTTTATATTTGTCGTATAAAGGTTCATCATGAAGTTTTTTTGCTTCGTCATAAACTTTATCATATGTTCTCCGATACCATGGAGAACTTTTTCTTCTTTCCTTTTCCTTGGCACGCATAAAATTATATTCTAACTTATCGCGTAAAGAAAATTTTGATTGATCGACACCGAACTCATCAATTTGTGTGTCTTCGTCTATCTTGTAATGAGTACAGCAGTTTACCACAGAGCTTATAAGTGGTCATGACTAAATATGCCCTACGCCGACGGCTATATGCCCGAATTTTCAGATACACAAACTTTCTTCGTTGCGATAAAAAGAGCTGCAAGCCAACAAGCAATATTCCCCATAATCAACAAAATCAAAATCAATTCTTGAGCAAATGCACTTACAGGAAGAAAGTAAATGCCTAATAAAACCAACATATCTACAAAAAACAATATAAAACTAAACCAACCAATATACATTGCATATGTGGTTAAATTGGGATGATATTTTATAAATTTCTGCAAAAAAGATGGGATTTTTTTGAAAAAAAGCATACAAACCAGAATAACAAATGCCACATCGCAGAGTATTTGCCCATATTGCAAAAAAGATGTTATCATCATTAAAAAATCTAAGAATGATACTTCGGATATATATGCACTTAAACTGATTAACATGTCGAGAATAAAAGACAAAACAACGTATAGACCGCATAAAACATAAAATTCTTTGGCTGTAACCATGCTTTTTTCCTTTTACTTCGTTTATATTCTTTCATACTTTTTATGGTTAAACAAAGAAGCATAAAAAAACACTTTTCATCTTATACTAAAAAAATTTTTTTACAATGTCTATTTTTATGCTTCTTTATTTTGCATCTTTATCTCTTACTGTTATTTTTCGAATATTTCCATTTTTGTGCGGATAAATCTGCCAATTCCGAGTGCATACCAACTTTTTTTGCTCTTTGCCAATTGTCGTAATAACCGGCACCTTTGTATCCCAAATTATAAGCGCTCAACGCCTTTGCTATAAAAGGATGAATTTTAGATAATCCCCGTTTGAAAACTAAATCATTCACTGTTGATTTAGTTGAGATGGGAGCAGAAATCGGATGTTCTTTATTGATGGCTCTAAAGTTGTGAATTTGTGCAATAAAATTATTTTTTCTATGGTCATACTTGTGCGGTCTATCCCACTTATATTCTTTATCACTTCTGATATAATATTCGTTATGTTTTTTACTTTCCTTTTCCTTGGCACGCCTGAAATTATATTCTAACTTATCGCGTAAAGAAAATTTTGATTGATCGACACCAAATTCATCAATTTGCGTGTCTTCATCTATTTTATATAAGGTCATATTTCCCCCTCTTTAAAATACGAAAACCGCACGTTTCTACACGTACGGTTTTCTAAAATGAATACAAAAAAGAACGATGATTTCATCACAAAATCTCGTTCCATCCTTCCGTTTGTCACAGATACACTGCTTCAAACTAATGCTTTTTCTACCACTCAGGTGACTTGATGTCAAGTTTTTTCTTATCTATTGAAATATTTTTATTATCTTCAGATACTTACCTAAAACCGCCCCTGTGCATAACTGTACCCATGCCGCAGAGCATATACAAAAATCCGCCGCCCCTGATTGCTGTTCTGCTCTGCCTCATTGACAGCGGCCGCTTTTTATGTTTTGATGTTCTTAAGTTAAAAGGAATATAACAATATGTCTGATCAGGATTACTACAAAATACTGAAAATTTCTCCGACGGCCAAAGCGGAAGAGATCAAAAAGGCGTATCATCATTTGGCCAAAAAATATCATCCCGACGTCAATAAAGAGCAAAATAAAAAATCCGCCGAAGAAAAGCTTAAACAAATCAATGAAGCCTACGCTGTTCTGAAAGATGGTAAAAAACGCAAAGTCTACGATCAAGCTCGCAAGAACAAACCGATGTGGGAAAACTCCGGAACTTTCTCCCGCCGTTTTTCCAAGCAGCGCATTGTCGCATTTTTTCTACTGATTTTCTATCTGCTTTTTCTTTCAACCGGATTTAATCAAAACAATCCGTTTGACATTAAAGCTATGCTCATATCCGGTCACACACACATCGAGCAAACACTCAATCAAATAAAAAATCAAACCATTAAAAAATTTCACTCTTCCTCATTAGCGCAAAAGCTTTTGTTTTTAGCTGTCATCAAGGACTGGCAAACTGTAATACAGTTGCTTCTCGAAAATGGTATGAATGCCAACCTAATCGGCCGCAACGGACGCAATCTTTTAATGTATGCGCAAAGCCCGCAAACGGCACAGCTTCTGATTGATCATGGAGCAGATATCAACCACCTTTCTCCCGATAACCATACGCCGTATACCCTAGCAATCAAAAAGAATCGTAAACTTGCAACTTTTCTCCGCCAAAAGGGGGCGCGTTTAATATGGAAAAACGAGGTCAAGCAAAAATCTGCCGAAAAGCGCTCCAAACGTTAATCTTCCACCGGTTCGACATGCCATATTTTTTCGGCGTATTCCATCACCGATCTGTCACTTGAAAAATGTCCGATACGCGCTACATTCAAAATTGCTTTTTTCGCCCATAACGATTGATTTTGATAGTCCTTTTCCGCTGTTTTCAATGTGGCATTGAAGGCTTCCAAATCAGCAAGAACAAAATAGTAATCACTGTTCAAAAGCGAATCGAAAATCGGCTTAAACATCTGCGGATAATTGCGATCGGCAAACATATTCGAATTCAAGGTATTCATAATTCGTTTGACATATTCCGAATTTTCATAAATTTCCCGCGGATTATAAAAAATACGGCGATAGCGGATTTCTTCTTCTTTCAAACCGAACAAATAGAAATTATCCTCGCCGACGGCCTCGCGGATTTCGATATTAGCACCATCGAACGTGCCGAGAGTCAATGCACCGTTGAGAGCAAATTTCATATTACTTGTACCGGAAGCTTCAAATCCGGCTGTTGACGTTTGACAGCTTATATCTGCCGCCGGAATCAAATATTCTGCCACCGAAACTTTATAATCCGGAATGAAAACGACTTTTATATAATCGCTGGCCACTTCATCATTATTGATCACTTCCGCAACATTATTAATCAGCTTAATGATCAATTTAGCCATCATATACGACGGTGCGGCTTTGCCGGCAAAAATATATGTTTTCGCCACGGCCGGACGTGCATTATCCCGAATAATCGCCAAATACTCTCCGATAATTTGCAGCACAGTCATCAGCTGACGTTTATATTCATGAATGCGCTTGGCATGCACAATGAACATACTGTCCGGATCAACCATCACGCGGGTTGATTTATAAATATGATGCAAAAGTTTTTGTTTGTTTTCATGTTTAATATCCATGAACGATTTTTGAAAACTTTTCTGATCGGCATATTTTTCCAGCTGGCGCAGCAAATCCAGATTGGTAATCCACTCCTTGCCGATTTTATCGGCGATCAGATGAGCTAACTGATGATTGGCATGCAAAAGCCATCGGCGCGGTGTAATTCCGTTGGTCACATTGGTAAACTTTTCCGGCCATAACTCATAAAATTCCGGAACCAACGCGGTTTTAACCAACTCCGAATGCAACTCAGCCACACCGTTTACCGAAAACGAACCGACAATCGACAAGTTTGCCATGCGAATCATCTGATTATCGCCCTCCCCGTCAACGATCGAAACTTTGCCAAGTTTATAAGCATCTTCGCCGAAACGGCTGCGGGCAAATTCCATAAAGCGTCGATTGATTTCATAAATAATCTGTAAATGCCGCGGCAAAATGCGCCCGATAATACTGCTGCGCCATTTTTCCAACGCTTCCGGAAGCAACGTATGATTGGTGTAAGCAAAGACTTTCGTCACAATTTCCCATGACGGCTCCCACTCTTGGCCGTAAATATCAATTAACTGGCGCATCATTTCCACAATAGCCAGCGCCGGATGCGTATCATTAAGCTGAATACAAACATAATCAGGCAACTTGGCAAAATCATTGCTTTTCTCTAAAAAGCGGCGAATAATATCGTTAATGGCGCATGAAACAAAGAAATATTGCTGTGTCAGCCGCAGTTCTTTACCTTGTTCAATATTATCCGACGGATACAAAACTTTTGAAATTGTTTCGGTTTTAATTTTTTCACTGACGGCATCAACATAGCTTCCGCTGTTGAATATGTTTATATCCAGCTCGTCATCTGTTTTAGCCGAAAACAGCCGTAAATAGTTGACCGACTTACCATTATAACCGACAATCGGAAAATCGTACGGAACGCCGTAAAGTGTATGCGTATCCACCCATATGTAACCGACTTTTCCGTCCGGTTTATGATACATTTCGACGTGTCCGCCGATCGGCACGGTTACCGTACGGTCATAACGGGCAAATTGCCACGGGGATGTTTCCTCCAGCCAACTATCCGCCATTTCGACTTGATAACCGTTATCGAACTTTTGTTTAAACAAGCCGAACTGATAGTTGATACCATAACCGAATCCGGGTAGTCCCATCGAAGCCATCGAATCCAAATATCCGGCCGCTAAACGCCCCAAACCGCCGTTACCAAGCGCCGGATCATATTCGGCATCAAAAATATCCTGCAGTGAAAAATCCGGCCATCCATCGATTTTAATGCTTTTCAGCACATCATAAAGTCCGAGGTTATAAAGATTATTTTCCAAAGACCGACCGATCAGATATTCGATTGACAGATAATAAATGCGTTTTGTTCCCTTAACATTATAGCGTTCAATCGTTTCATACATTTTATCCATGGCAAACTCACGAACCGCCAAGGCAATAACCGTAAAAGCCTCTTCCTTGGTCAATTCACAATTCCGCTTCCCGATAAAATATTTTGCATAATGCTCAATAGCCAGTTTCAGACGTGCCGCTTCCATTTCATTCAGAGAACTTTTGTTTTCTTTCACCGTCAATCTCCCGTTTTAACATACCTTTTTATACAACCTTTCGGCAGAATATAAGATAACAATTGAATTTCCATTAACATATAACAATTTTATTTTTAATAACAATTTTATTTTTAAAATATTTGCAATTTTTGCAAAAAAGCTCTATACAATTCAGAGTTTAACTAATGAAAAGTGGTGAAATAATGAGCTTAAGAGTTTTCTGTATTTTGTCAGCGGCATTGTTTTTTTCGACAGCAGTCAGAGCCGAAACAATCTTCGACGCAATGAGCAATGCCTATAATTCCAATCCGACACTGCACGGCGAGCGCGCCCAAAGCGGTGTGTCCAATGAAGAAGCGGCCGCAGCTCGATCCGGTTTCAGACCGGTGGTCGGCGCTTCAGCAAATTATACCGACAGCCACAACCGCACAACCGGCAGAAATACCGTTGACGGATACAGCAAGGGTTATCGCGGATATGTCACTCAGCCTATTTTCAACGGATTTAAAACCTATAATTCCGTCAAGGCTGCTGACAATGCGGCAAAAGCGGAATTGGAAAATTTATATGCCGTCGAACAGCAAGTTTTGCTCGCCGCATCAACGGCTTATTTAGATGTTGTCCGCGATGAAGCTATTGTAAAATTGCAGAAAAATAATGAAAAACTGCTCAAAAAACAGCTGGATGAAACCTTAGCCCGTTTTGAGGTCGGTGAAGTTACCAGAACGGATGTTGCACAATCTCGCGCCAGCTACGCACAAGCTCGTTCAGATGTCATTTCTGCGGAAGGTTTGTTGGAAATTTCCAAAGCCAATTATCTCGATATCACCGGAAAAGAGGCCGGCTCCGTTCAATTTCCGGAGCATTTGTCACAGCTTTTTCCTCAGGATTTAAACAACGCTAAAACATATGCTTTTCGCAACAACTATACTTTGAAAGCCGCCAAAAAAGCCTTAAAAGCCGCTAAATACAATGTTACGGCCCAAAAAGGAGGACTTCTTCCGGAAGTATCCTTCACGGCGACAAGCGGCAAAAATACCATTTCATCACACACTGCCCGCGATCCGTCAACCCGCAGCAACGAGTACACCGTCAACATGAGCGTGCCTCTGTATTCCGGCGGCGCCACACGTGCCGAAATCCGCAAAAGCAAGTACAAAAGATGGGCTGCCCAAGAACAACTGCGCGCAGCGGAGAGCGGTGTTGAAACAGGTGTAACCAACGGTTGGGCTTTAATGCAAACGAGCAAATCAAACATTGAAGCCATCAAGGAACAAATCAAAGCTTCGGCTATTGCCCTAGAAGGAACACAAAAGGAAGAAATGCTCGGCAACCGCACGGTTTTGGATGTTTTGAACGCCTATCAAACGCTGTTGGCTTCACAAGTCAACGAAGTTACGGCACGGCATGACTACTATGTTTCCGGCCTGCAATTGCTGCAAGCCATGGGTAAGCTGACCGCCGAAAAGCTCGGTTTGAAGGTTAATCCGTACGATGCCCGCGGCCATTACCAAAATACAAAAGGGAAATGGCTGAGTTTATCCATTGATAAATAAAGAAAATTTGTTGCTAAACGGAAGAATCTTTGTTATTATACTCCAAGTTTGAAAAAAACTTGGGGTATAATGTTTATGACAGAAATACAGGATCAACCGATTGACGATATTTTAAAATCCATTCGGGAAGCCATCACCGGAAAAGAGCGTAAGGAATATTTTCATTCTTTTTACGATTCCGGAAAGCGTACCGAACAAAGCGAAAATGTATTTGTTCTTTCTAAAAGCATGCTCGTTAAGCGTGAGGATATTCCTTATCGTCTCGGTGTATGGAACTTTGACGATGTCGCGCAAAAAATCATGAAAAAATATCGTCTGTATTTCAACAGTCAGCTGAAAAACAATAACGAAGACCGAGTGAAGATAGAGGAAGCCGATGCCTTGCCGAAAGTCAGCTTTCTCCGTTAAAAATCGATGTGTTTATTGATGGCAAAAAACTTAATCAAACAGTGTGGAAAAAAATGTTAGATAAAATTTATAATCCGAAAGATTTCGAAGAAAATATTTATGCAAAATGGGAAAATGAAGGTTATTTCAAACCGGATATGCGCCAAGACAATGAAGCTTTTTCAATCGTCATTCCACCGCCGAACGTCACCGGTGTTTTGCACATGGGACATGCGTTGGATGATACATTGCAAGACATTTTGGTTCGTTACAACCGCATGCTCGGCAAAAAAGTTTTGTGGCAGCCGGGAACAGATCATGCCGGCATTGCCACGCAAATGGTCGTCGAAAGACAGTTGGCCAAAGAGGGATTGACGCGGCATGATTTAGGGCGTGAAAAGTTCATTGAACGCGTTTGGGAATGGAAAAAACAATCCGGCGGAACAATATGCAGACAACTCCGCCGTTTAGGTGCTTCATGCGATTGGTCACGCGAGCGTTTCACCATGGATGAAGGCCTGTCCAGAGCGGTTCGCAAGGTTTTCGTTTCCCTCTACAAAGATGGTTTAATCTACAAGGCGAAAAAACTTGTCAACTGGGATCCTAAATTGGAAACGGCCGTTTCCGATCTGGAGGTCATTCAAAAAGAAACTGTCGGCAAGATGTATTACTACAAATATCCGCTTGAAGATAATCCGAACGAGTACATTCATATTGCCACCACGCGTCCGGAAACCATGTTCGGTGATACGGCGGTTGCGGTTTCAAAAGATAATCCGCGCTTAGCCCATTTAATCGGCAAAAATTGCATTTTACCGATCGTCAACCGTGTCATCCCGATTGTCGGCGATGATCATGCCGATCCGGAAAAGGGTACAGGTGCCGTTAAGATCACGCCGGCTCATGATTTCAACGACTTTGAAGTCGGCAAACGCCATAATCTGCCGATGATCAATATTTTGAATCCGGATGCGACCTTAAACGAAAACACGCCTTATGCCGGTTTAACCACTCAGGAAGCGCGTGTTAAAACGATTGCAAAGTTAGAAGAACTCGGTTTAATGGAAAAGATAGAAGATCACCCGATGGTTATTCCTTACGGCGATCGCAGCGGTGTTGTCATTGAGCCGTATATGACCGATCAGTGGTTTGTAGATGCGCCGAAACTGGCCGTCGAAGCCCGCCGTGCGGTTGCCGACAAAGAAATGCAATTCATTCCAGATACTTATGAAAAGACTTATTTTGAATGGATGAACAACATTCAGCCTTGGTGTATTTCACGTCAGCTGTGGTGGGGACATCAAATGCCGATTTGGTATGGTCCGGATAATGAAATCTTCTGCGAAGAAGACGAAGAAACGGCTCAAGCATGCGCTGACAAACACTACGGCAAGCATGTTGAACTGCGCCGCGAAACCGATGTTTTAGATACATGGTTTTCATCCGGTTTGTGGGCATTTTCCACGCTCGGCTGGCCGGAAAATACGGACTATTTGAAGACTTTTTATCCGACGTCGGTTTTGGTCACCGGTTTTGATATTATTTTCTTCTGGGTTGCCCGCATGATGATGATGAGTATGTACATCATGAAAAGGGTTCCTTTCAAAAAATGCTACATTCACGGATTGGTTCGCGACGAACAAGGCCGTAAAATGAGCAAATCCAAAGGAAACACGGTTGATCCGATGGAAACAATTGAAAAATACGGTGCCGATGCTTTACGCTTTTTCATGGCAGCTTCCGAAACTCAGGGGCGAGATATCAACCTTTCCGATTCTCGCATACAAGGCTATCGTAATTTTGCAACAAAGCTTTGGAATGCTGCTCGTTTCTGCGAGATGAACCAATGCTATGCACAAAACGATTTTGATGTTCATAAAGCGCAATTGGAAATCAATCGCTGGATCATGGCTAAGGCCGAAGAAATGACACAAGAAGTAACCTGCGGATTGAACAATTATCGTTTTGCCGAAGCGGCCAATACCGTTTACCAATTTGTATGGGGAACATTCTGCGACTGGTATATCGAGCTGATTAAGCCGATTTTCTACGGTCAAGATCAAAAAGCCATCACGGAAACGCGTGCGGTTGCCGCCTTTGTTTTGGATCGCATTTTGATTGTTTTGCATCCGTTTATGCCTTTTGTAACAACGGCATTGTGGGATAATTTGCAAACGCGCACGGTTGATCTGATCAATGCCTCGTGGCCAAAGACCGAAAGCATTAATCCGAACGATAAAAAGCAAATCGACTGGGCGATTGATTTCATATCGTCCATCCGTTCGCTTCGTTCGGCCATGAATCTTCCGGCCGGTGCAAAATTAAAAGCTTTCGTCAAGGCTGATCAAAACGATCGGGAAATTATCGCCTGCCAAAACACGCTGATTTGCAATTTGGCACGTTTGGAATCTCTGCAGCCGTTAGGTGATACGCCTATAACCAAAGATATGGTTCAAACCGTCTGCCGCAACGCCACCATTCTGATTCCGCTAAAAGGCGTGGTTGATTTTGCAGCCGAACGTCAGCGCCTGCAAAAAGAACTGGATACGCTGAACAAAAATCTTGAGGGTTATGCCCGTAAGCTCAGCAATCAAAGTTTCGTTGAACGCGCTCCGGCAGCCGTCGTTGCCGAAGAAAAACGCCGGCAGAACGAAGCTATGGAAAACAAGGCTAAAGTGGAAGAAGCTTTAGCGCGAATCGCTAATTTTTAGGAGAAACACAATGAAAAAAATTGTTTTATGTTTAATGATCATGTTGTTAGGCGCTTGTGCTACCGATCCGTACACCGGTGAAAGCAAAGTTTCCAAAACGGCGTGGGGAACGGGAATCGGCGCGGCTGTCGGAGCCGGTGTCGGCGCTTTAATCGGCGGAGAAAAAGGCGCTCTGATCGGAGCCGGAATCGGCGGAGCTACCGGTGCAGCCGGCGGCGGATATATGGATATACAGGCCGCCAAATTGCGTGAAAAGCTTGCCGGAACAGGCGTTCAAGTTGCCCGTGACGGCGATAATATCCGCCTGATCATGCCGAACAGCATCACTTTTAATACCAATGAATCAACCATGAAAACTTCAGCCAATGCGGTTCTTGATTCGGTAGCGCTTGTTGCTAAAGAATATGATAAAACCAGATTGCAAATTGTCGGACATACTGACAGCACGGGCAATGATAAAATCAATATTCCGCTTTCGCAGCAAAGAGCCGTGGCCGTGGCTAATTATTTAGCTTTGCGCGGTGTCGATGCTTCTCGCTTGCAAGCCTATGGTGTCGGCGCAAGCTCACCGATTGCCAGCAATCAAACCGAAGAGGGCAAAGCACAAAACCGTCGTGTTGAGATTATGTTGATCAACGCACAATAAGAAGTGCTGTTTATTTTTCGCCGGTGCGAATCATTTCAATTTCTGCCGCATATCCTTCAATATCATTCGGTGTTTCAAGGATCAGCGGCAGATTTTTTATGGCCGGATGATGAGCAAAATCAAGTAAAGCTTCTTTGCCGATCATACCTTCGCCGATTTTGGCATGTCGGTCTTTATGCGAGCCAAACGGCATCAAGCTATCGTTCAAATGAATCGCTTTCAGTCTTTTAAGCCCGATCACCCGATCAAATTCATTGAGCACACCATCAAGATTATGAACAATGTCATAGCCGGCGGCAAAAACGTGACAAGTATCCAAGCAAACGCCCATTTTATCTTGTAAGTCCACTTTATCAATGATTCGCTTTAATTCCTCAAAAGTCGAACCGACTTCCGAACCTTTGCCGGACATCGTTTCCAACAAAACCGTCGTTGTCATATCCGCAAACAAAACCTTATTTAGGAGACCGGCAATCATGTCAATTGCTTGATCAACGCCCTGCCCGACATGCGATCCCGGATGGAAATTATAGTAGTTTCCGGCAATTTTTTCCATGCGGTTGAGATCATCTGTAAAAACCATTTCGGCAAATTCGCGCGTCTGCGGATTATCCGAGCACGGATTAAGCGTATAGGGCGCATGAGCCACAATGGGAGCAAATTTGTAGTCACGTGCAAGCTGCAGATAGCGTTGAATATCTGCCGCACTCAAATCTTTCGCTTTGCCGCCCTGCGGATTACGGGTAAAAAACTGAAATGTATCGGCCTTAATGGAAAAAGCCTCTTGTGCAATATGTTCAAACCCTTTCGAAATCGACAAATGACAACCGATATGAATCATCAACAAACCTTTCATTTACAATTTTATTTTGTTAAAATCACCTAACATATCTTTGCGGATAAGTCAATCTTGTCTGCCCAAATTTCCTCCCTAACGAATCAATCAAAGACAATGCGCATTTTTATGCCGTAAAACGCCGTCAGCCGGCGAAAAGCCGCACGCTTGACATATTTACCGTTTTCCATTCCTTCAATAACCCGTGCGGGTATTTTTGTTTGGTGCGCAACCGAATGCAAATACATATGCTTTTCCTGCCGCGCTGCCCATAACGCACGCCCGATCGAACGCATTGTTTCTTTATCCGTAAAAATACATATTGACATCTTCAGAACTCCTCTTTTTTGCTTAAGTTGAAAACAAAAAACCACCTCAAATCTCTTCAAGGTGGGGAGTTCGAAACTGTGAACAATCAGTCCGGCTTATTCAATATATTCGGCCGGCTCCCCATAAGAGGAGTAAAATATTGTTCAAGGAGTTTCGATACTCCGCCGATAATC
>JAFVEP010000046.1 GCA_017475935.1 Alphaproteobacteria bacterium | reverse complement strand
TGTTTGTTTTTGTCTTCATGCTACTTCTTCTTTTGCTTTAAGATTTTGGGAGACCCCTTGAATTTTTCGCTTTGCAAGCGAAAAATAGGGGTGACTTTATCTGTTTAAAAATATTTTTTTTCACATTACCCCCCGCAACAAAAGTCAAGTGTTTTTTATTAAATAATCAGCAATAAGCGGATATTAAGCCAACTTGTTATCGGAAATAAGTTTCAAAGCCTGCTCAGAATATTCCTTCATCGTGACGGCACTTTTGTGCAATTTTTCATGTTCTTCCGAAGAAAGATTCGGCATAATGACGTGTCGAATGCCTGTTTTGTTAATAATGGTCGGCAATGACAGACATACATCGTTGACACCTTCAACGTTTTGATGATGAGACGAAACGGTTAGAATAGAATAGTCATTATTGCCGATGGCGCGGCATATTTGCGTTAAAGCACCGGCAATGCCATAACATGTAGCCCCTTTGCCTTCAATAATTTTATAGGCTGCGTTAATAACGCCGTCGGTAATTTCTGCTTTTTTGCCGTCATCAAGCGGCTTGTTGACACTTTGTGCAAATTGATCAAGTGTGAGCGTACCGGCTTCGGCGTTTGACCATATCAAAACTTCACTGTCGCCATGTTCACCCAAAACATCGGCATGGACTGATTTTGCCGAAACGCCTAAATAATAGGCTAACAGCGTCCGAAAACGTGAGGTATCCAAAACGGTACCGCTGCCGATGACGCGTTCTTTGACAAAGCCGGATAACTTCAGGGCAACCTCAGTCATAATATCGGCCGGATTGGTCGTAATGAGCAGAATGCAATTCGGGGCATACTTTACGATGCTCGGTATGATATTTTCAAAAATTTTGACATTGCGTGCCAACAGATCAATGCGTGTTTCGCCCGGTTTTTGATTAGCTCCGGCGGTCACGATAACAATTTCGCACTCTTGTAAATCGGGATAATCACCGGCTATAATCTTACCGGCGCTGGTAAATGGTGCCGCATGGGCAATATCCATTGCTTCAGCCAAAGCTTTTTGTTTGTTCATATCAATAAGAACAACTCTATGCGCAACGCCGGTCATAATCAGTGAAAAAGCCGTGGCACTGCCGACTGATCCGGCACCAATGATACCTATTTTCATCTTTTCTCCTTTTTTATAATACAAAAATGATATATGGTTGAAACGGGAAAATTAAAGAGAAACAAAACAGATTATTTTTTTTCTTGTTCCGTGTAATACTTTTCCAATTTTTTGAGCAGACGAGTCCGTTTCAGACGACTGAGGTGATCAATATACAAAATGCCGTCTAAATGGTCAATTTCGTGTTGCAGGATAATTGCCAACAGTCCTTCGGCCAACATTTCCTGCTCATCGCCGAAATAATTGATATAGCGCACACGTATTTGCTTAAACCGCTCCACTTCGGCTCTTTGATCAGGCAAAGACAAACATCCTTCATCGAACAAAATGGTTTCTTCTGACCGCCAGATGATTTCCGGATTGACCAGATACATTGGTCGGCGAGCGGTTAAATCTTCATCACTCGGATTGGGATCGAGAACTATGATTCGCTGCAAAACGCCTACCTGCGGTGCGGCCAAACCACATCCTTTATCAGCATACATTGTTTCCAACATATCATCGAGCAGATGGCGCGTTTGATCGTTAACTCCGGTTATTTTTTGGCACTTTTGCCGCAGAACCGGATCCGGGTAAGTGTACAACTTCATGACGCTCATTTATTTACTCCTGATGGCATGGGCAATTTGATCCAAAACAGCGTTGACCATTTTAGGTTCGTTTTTGGTGAAAAAAGCATAGGCCAAATCAACATATTCCTGAATAAGGACTTTGGTATCCACATCGGTCGTGGCGACCAGCTCATAAACAGCGCTGAGCAACAGAGCCTGCATAGTTCCGTTCATGCGTTCGTAAGCCCATTCACCGCGCAGATATAAATTTAATGATTTTTCCAACTCTTCTTTTTTAGCTTGCGCACCGCGTACAAGAGATTCAAAATATTCTGTATCAATCGGACCGAGCTCCACAAGATTTTCTTTGTCTTCGTTTTCTTGATTATCAATGGCAAACCGGCCGATTTTACCCTCAATAAAATCTTCAATAACTTCATCAACGGGAAGCTGTCCGAAAGCAATCATATAGTTGGCCTGCACAGCGGCTAAACGAGCCCCCGACTTCATTTTAATTTTTTGCGAAACATATTTTGTCATTTTAATCATCCTTTTTTCGGCGTTCATGATCAGAAGTTGTTAATTTTTCAATTGTGGCAACAAATTCATTCAAGTCTTTAATATCACGAAAATCTTTATAGACCGATGCGAATCTGATATAAGCAATGTTGTCCAGATGGGAGAGGGCTTCCATCACGCTTTCGCCGATTTGCGTCGTGGTGATTTCAATTTCTCCCGAACTTTCAAATTTGCGTTGAAGTGAGTTAATAATTTTCTCTACTCTTTCGGAAGAAATCGGACGTTTGCGTACGGCTAAGGCAATGGATTTAGCTAATTTATCCCGATCAAACAGCGTTTTTTCCCCGTTCTTTTTAATAACGATCAGTTCGCGTAACTGTACACGCTCATAAGTTGTGAATCGTGATCCGCATTCCGGACATTCGCGTCGGCGGCGAATCGAGGTGTTATCATCGGCATTGCGCGAATCTTTAACTTGCGTTTCATCGCATCCGCAAAAAGGACATTTCATGATTGATCAGCTCCCATTTTAATCAGTTCTTCCGCCACTTGATATAATTTTGACGAATATCTTGCACCTTTTATAAGGATTGTGTCGCCACTTTGCAAGAGTTTGTTACATAAAAAGTCAGCTACCGGTTCTTTGTTTGCAAAATAATAGGCTTCTTTGTCTTGTGCAAGCTGGGCTAACATATCTTTCATTTCCGGACAAACACCGACCACAACATCTATGGTTGATTGTGCCAAAAGTTTTCCGACTTCAATATGTCTTTGCCGAGAAGTTGAACCGAGTTCAGCCATTTTACCGAGGACGGCAATCTTACGTCCTGTTGTTTTCTTCTGATCCAGTGATTTAATTGCTAAAATCATCGCTTCCGGTTGGCCGGAATAGCTGTCATCAATCAAAGTAAAATTTTTATTTTGCCAACAGAGAGAATATGATTTGCCGCGACCGGCTAATGCACCGAAGTCTTTTAAGCAAGATGCCGCTTTTTGTACGTCTAAACCGAGTGTTTCAATCACTTTTAATGCACACCAAGCATTATATAAGTGATGTTCGCCATCTTCCTGCAATGTAAAATGACCGTTATAGTGATTTGCTTGTCCGAAGGTGATGATGTTGTCGGTATAGCGGCGGGCATTTTTTTCAACAACCGATGCAAAATTAGTGTCTTCATTGATAATGGCGATGCCTGATCTGTCCTGCGGTAATCCTGAAAAAATTTCAGATTTTGCCAGTGCAATATCTTCAAAAGTTTTGAAAAATTCAATATGCATCGGATAAACATTGGTTACGATGGCTATATCCGGCTTGACTAAATCGGTTAAATAGGCAATTTCGCCTGAGGCGCTCATACCCATTTCAATGACGGCATATTGCGCGTTCATATCCATATCGCATAAGCTTTGCGGTACGCCGACAGCATTATTATGATTGCCGGAAGTAGCATATGTCGGTGCGAATTTTTGCAGCAAAAAAGCAATTTCTTCTTTGGTGGTGGTTTTGCCGGCACTTCCGGTTAAACCGATAACTTTACCTTTGAAAAGACTGCGGTTATATGCTCCGATCTTTCCATAGGCAATTAATGTATTGTCGACTATAATTTGCCGTTCAAGCGGAACACCGTCGATCAAATGATCTACAATGACAAGCGGACAACCGTTTTGAATAACATCAGCTACAAAATCGTGGGCATCATATTTTTCACCGCGCAGAGCGATAAACAGAGTATGCGGCGTGATCTTGCGGCTATCGGTTGAAATATTGTTAATTTCAACATCGGTAACCTTGTGCGGAGCGTTTAGCAGTTTTGCTAAAATTTGTGAAGACACGGTTTCCATGGTTTATTTTTGATCCTCGCTTGTTTTGACATAATTTTCCACCATGACGGTAGCTTTTTTAGCCATACATGTCGTTCCCGGACCGGCAATACATCCGCCTTCACAACACATAACTTCGATCATGTTATATTCGGTCGGCGGTGTTGTTGCATATTTTTTTAATTTTTTGACAGCTTCCGGATTTAATCCGTTAATAGCTTCCGGTTTATATTGCGCTTTATCTCCGACCATATGAGCAACAGCGCCCGCTACACCGCCGGATATCGGATAACGACGTCCTTGAGCCGAGGCTTCTACGGCAAATTTATCGGCTTCCATTTCGGCAACCTTGATTTGTGCGGCGGCCAATAAAGCTGCAGCTTCTTCAAAGACCAGAACGCAGTCAACATTCGGGTTTCTTTCCGCTTCAAGTCTTTTTGCCAAGCAAGGACCGATGAAAACACTGATGCAATCTGGATATTGTTTTTTCACGATTTCGGCAATATAGTACATCGGACTGCCGGTATGCGAAACAAAGGGTTTAATTTCCGGAATATGAACTTCCGTTGCCTTAACCCATGCCGGACAGCATGAGGTTGTCATGAATGGAGCGCCTTGCTCCATTCTTTCAATAAATTCTGCTGCTTCATTTTTTGTTGTAACATCAGCACCTTGGGCAACTTCAACCACTTCGTCAAAGCCGAGTTTTTTAAAGGCACTGATGACTTTTCCTAAATCGTTACCGAACTGACCGATGACTGCAGGAGCTAACATAGCCACCGTTTTTTTGTTTTTATTTTTCAAAGCCTTCAAAACATCAATAATTTGCGAATTATGAACGATTGCTCCGAAAGGGCACGACAATAAACATTTACCGCAGGAAATACACTTATCATTGTCAACATATTCACGTCCTTGTTCATCTTTGCTCAGCGCACCGACCGGACAAGCATCTTCGCACGGAAGAGGGGCTTTGTTGATCGCTTGATATGGACAGTTATTGTAACAAATGCCGCATTTAATACATAAATCTTGATCAATATAGGCCTTATTTGTTACCGTGATAGCCTTTTTAGGACAGTTTACTTCACAGGGTCTGGCAAAACACGTGCGGCACATATCGGTGACGGTATATCGCATTTTCAGACAGGCATTGCATGCCTCTTTTATAACAGATACGGTCGCTTTAAGCGGTTGAGTGCGGTCAAGGGCTTCTTTAGCTTTCTGCGCCAAAGAATCCGCTAAATTCTGTTCACACGGTGTAAAACCTAAAGCAGACATACATTGAGCTTTTACAACCAATCGATCTGTTTCTACAGATCCTCTTTTGGGGTGATCCTGATCACTGACAAGAATATTCGGAATGTCGTTGATATTTTCGAAGTCATGTTCTATATAGCTTTGAGCAACATGAGTCAAAACAGCTGTGCGCATAAAGGCAGCGTTGTTTTTAGACGTAAGCATTTATTTTCCTTTTAGTAGTTAGTCAAATTAGCTGCATTATAGCGATCGTCAGGAAAAATGCAATATATTTTTAGGCTTTACGCAAATATGAACCTAAGATTTTTTTGCGGCCGTATTGATCGAAATCTACAATGCAAGATTGTCCTTCAACATCGGCAATTTTTCCGTAACCGAAACTCTCATGATAAACACGCATGCCGATGTAGGATGATTTTCTTTTTGGCGTGTTGTACGGCGTGTAATCATCTTCATATGACTCATAGGTATATTCATGCTCGTTTTCTGCATCGGCGGCATAAGAATAAGATCGGTTGTGCCGGTTATTCTCGCGTGTGTAGGCATATGTGCTTTTTTGCTTGGTATATCCGCCGTAAAAGCGATTGTTGCCGGTGTAGGCATGGCTGACAAGATTTTGCATCAGCAGGCACTCGGTCGGAATTTCGTTTAAGAAACGCGACGGCGTGTTGATTTGCCATTGTCCGTAAATGCGCCGTGTATTCGTTGTGGTGATATAAAGTTTCTGTTTGGCTCTGGTAATAGCGACATAAGCCAGTCGGCGTTCCTCTTCAAGTGAATTTGTACCGCCTTCATCTAAACTTTTTTGATGCGGAAACAGGCCTTCTTCCCATCCCGGAAGGAAAACGACATCAAATTCCAATCCTTTGGCGGAATGCAGGGTAATTAGCATAATTTTATTGTTGTCAAGCGTGCTGTCATTATCCATAACCAAACTGACGTGGTCTAAAAATTCGGCTAATGTCGGGTATGTTTCGACATCGCTCATCACATTGATTAACTCTTTCAAGTTTTCGATTCGTCCCGGAGCATCGGCGGCCGTGTCATTTTTAAGCATATCCATATAGCCGGATTCATCTAAAACTTGCGAAGCAAGATCGTCCGGTGAAATGGCAGCCGATACTTTTTGCCACGTTTGAAAGTGCGTAATGAGTTCGCTTAAATTAGTTTTGACTTTGCCGCTGATCAATCCTTCGTTAATGCTTATTTTAACGGCATCAAAGAGGGATGTCATATGTTCACGCGCAAGTTGATGTAATTTATCCAGTGTCTTAGTGCCGACACCGCGTGTCGGTTTGTTGATTATTCTTTCAAAAGCCAGATCATCGCTCGGTTGCACAATAACTCTGAAATAAGCCAGAAGATCGCGGATTTCACTGCGCTCATAGAATTTTAACCCGCCGACAACCTGATACGGAATGGCTTCGCTGATGAATTTTTCTTCAAATTCACGGGTTTGAAATGCCGTGCGTACCAAAACGGCCATCTGGGAGTAGTCATATCCGCTGCCGTGCAGATTTTCGATTTCACGGCATATCCATCTGGCTTCTTCGTCACCGTTATATAAACTGAAAAATTTAATTTTATCGTTGGGACACTTGTTTGCCGGACTGTTTTGAGCAACACGCAGGGTTTTTCCCAGCCTTGTGGCATTATGTCTGATCAAAGACGAAGCGGCATGCAGAATATTTTCGCTCGAACGATAGTTCTGTTCCAAGCGGATGATACGGGCATCGTCAAAGTCTTTTTGAAAACGCAGAATATTTTCGATTTCGGCGCCGCGCCAAGAATAAATGGATTGATCATCATCACCGACACAGCATAAATTACGATATTTTTGCGAAATCAAACGCAGGAAAAGGTATTGCGTTACATTGGTGTCTTGGTATTCATCAACCATAATATATTTGAATTTATCCTGATATTTTTGCAAAACGTCTTCATGAGACATGAATAACACAAGGGTGTACAGCAAAATATCGCCGAAATCAACGCAGTTTAATTCCAGCAAACGTGCTTGATATTTTTTATACACGGTGATTAAAACGTTTGAGCGATATTCATTATCAGCTTTATCAACCGTGATACCTTTATCTTTCAAACGGGCTATTTTTTCAACCAAACCGAGCGGCGGATATTTTTTTTCATCAATACCTTCCAACTCCAGAATTTGCTTAATCAGGCGTTTTTGATCATCTTCTCCCAGAATGGTAAAGTTCGCTTTTAATCCGACCAATTCGGCGTGTTGGCGCAAGATTTTGACACATATGCTGTGAAAAGTACCCAACCAAACACTGTTGACAATATCGCCGATCATGGCTTGAGCCCGATCCTTCATCTCACGCGCGGCGCGATTGGTGAAAGTGACCACCAGACAATTCCATGGCTGAGCCAGATTTTGCGCCAAAATATATGCAAGACGCGTTGTTAAAACTTTAGTTTTTCCTGTTCCGGCACCGGAAAGAACCAAAAGCGGTTTTTCGGTTGTTTTAACCGCTTCAAGCTGCTGCTCATTTAATTCATCAAGCCATGGCATGCGGGCTTTCAGCGATCCGATATTGTCATACCTTTCAGGCAGAGTAAGCGTTTCATCTAAATCAAAAATGCTGTCATTATCCATTTATTATTCCGAATATTTTGCTTGTTTTTATTTGTTTTTCAACTTATATAATATAACAAAACAAAAGAAAAGTTTTTTATTCAGTTTGTAAAATATTTTTTGAAAGGCGTGAATATGTCTGATATCAGGGAAAAAATTATAGGTCTGAAACAATATATGGATAGTCAAATTCTCGGACAGGAGGATTTGGTTAAAAAGCTTTTGATTACCTTGTTGGCTGATGGACATGTGTTGGTCGAAGGCGCTCCCGGACTGGCTAAAACAAAAGCGATTAAAACACTGTCTAATTGTGTGGATGCAACGTACAACCGTATTCAATTTACGCCGGATTTGTTGCCGTCCGATATTACGGGAAGCGAGATTTTTGTTTCCGCAACCGGACAGTTTGAATTTCGTAAAGGTCCGATTTTTGCGCATCTGATTCTCGCCGACGAAATCAATCGAGCACCGGCAAAAGTACAATCTGCTCTGTTGGAGGCAATGGCTGAACGGCAAGTCAGTGTCGGCGGTAAGCAATACAAACTGCCGCAGCTGTTTATGGTTATGGCTACCCAGAATCCGATTGAACACGAAGGGACATATAATTTGCCGGAAGCGCAGTTGGATCGTTTTTTAATGTATGTCAAAATCGGTCAGCCGAACGCGGATGTTGAGCATAAAATTCTGGAATTGGTTCGTCAGGAAGAGCAAAACGGTGAACAGTTAACAACGCCGACGGCATGCGCTATTCAAGTCAGTGATATTTTACAGGCCAGAAAAGAAGCGTTGCAAACTTACTGCAGCGATCCGTTGGAAGAATATTTAGTTCAGCTGATTATGGCGACACGCAATCCTGAAAAATATGATGCTGATTTGAAAAACATGATTTCATTCGGCGCCAGTCCGCGCGCCACGATTTCTCTTGACAAGTGCGCTAAGATTCATGCATGGTTGGCCGGCCGTAATTATGTTGTTCCGGAAGATATACATGCTGTTGCTTATGATGTTTTACGGCATCGAATTATATTAAGCTACGAAGCACAGGCATCCGGTCTGACGAGTGAAGACATTATTGCGAAAATTCTCGGTTTTGTTCCGCTTCCGTAATTTTTGTGTGTGAGAAGTCAATCAATGGATTTGTTTACTTTATACCAGCGTTTGAAACCGGATAACAAGACGGAAAATCATGGACTTTCCGTGACGACGGACGAATTGATCCGCCAGCAAAAGTATCTGGCATTTATGAATTTTAAAGCGCGGTATACATCTCATTATGCCGGCGATGTCAAATCTGTTTTTAAGGGCAGGGGGATGGAGTTTGAGGAAGTCCGTGCTTATAATTTCGGCGATGACGTCCGTGATATTGATTGGCGGGTTACCGCGCGCAAATCAGAACCCTATACCAAAATTTTCAGCGAAGAAAAAGATCGTGAGGTGATTGTGGTATTGGATTTGTCGTCATCAATGGTGTTCGGGACTAAAAAAGAGCTGAAGTCCGTTACGGCATGCAAGCTTGCGGCGATGCTCGGATGGATGAGTATGCGTCATAAAGATCGGTTCGGCTTGGTGATTTTTAACGGCAGAGATTCTGTTTATTTAAAGCCGCAAAATGATATGAAAAGCCTGATATCGGCTTTCGGTAAAATTGCCGATGCATCGCGGAAAGTGTTGACGCAAAGTTATGATCAGGACATTTCGGAAGCCTTAAAAATTGTTCAATATCACCATAAAGGGCAGGGTATTTGTTTTATTATCAGTGATTTTCGCCATTTTGATCAGAACCAGTTTGAAAGAATAGCCTTGCTTGCCGCACATTATGAGATATATTGTATGAATGTCTTTGATGTTATTGAGGAAACTGCGCCGCAAGATGGTGTCTACGCGGCACAATTTAATGATAAAAAGGTTGTATTTGATACGGGACTTTCCTCTTTCAAAGACAACTATCAGCAATACTTTGCGCAGCAACGGGCAAACTTAAAAAGAAATTGCCAAAAATTTTCATGCAAATATATGGAAATACGCACAGATATTCCTATTTTCAAGCAGTTATCCATAAAATAAAAAACTTGACATAATAAGATTTATATGTTATCTATCAAACGTTAATTATTTTGTTAGCGAAAGAGGTTAATATGGTTAAAATGAATGAGAATACCTCCTATAAAAGAGGTCAAGAATTACTGGATGCCGGCCAATATGAGGAGGCAATTGCTAAGTTTGCGGAAGTGATTGCGGAAAATCCGCGCGCCTGGAAAGCTTTGAACAGTCAGGGTTTTGCCTACCAAAAGCTGAGCCGCTATACAGATGCGGTCGATTGTTTTGACAGAGCGTTGGCTATCAATCCGAAATCAGTTGAAGTTTTGAATAATAAAGGTGTGACGTTGAGCATGCGCGGTTTATATAAAGAAGCCGTTGTTTGCTTTGATGAAGCTTATGCCAATGATATTACTTCGCTTGAAGCCTTGAACGGCAAAGCGATTGCGCTGCAACACATGTTTTCGTTTAAAGAAGCGTTGGACGTTTTGGAAACGGCTATGAAAGTTGATCCGAAACACCCGCAAACGCTTTTGAGTATTGCTGTTACTTTGCAGAAATTAAAGCAATATGATCGTTCTCTTTCATTTTTTAAGAAAGTTTTATCAGCAGACAAATATAACACCAAAGCGTGGAACGGTATAGGTGTAACCTACCAGTTGATGGGGGATAATGATTCTGCGCTCAAGTGTTTCACAAAGATTTTGAATATCAACAGCCGTGATTTACAAGCTTGGGTCAGCATCGGCTACGTTTATCAAAAAATGTTCAAATTTAAGGATGCTTTGAAGTGCTATAAAAAAGCTCAGGCTATCGTTAACGGAAGATACAGTCATAAACTTTATGACGGGTTGGCTTCTTGTTTAACAAAACTATCCGAATTTGATCAGGCTATTGAAGTTTATAAGGTTATCTATCAGAGTGAGGAAGGTAAACGCAAGTGGGATGCACAGCGTTCCATTAAGTTTGTAAATAAGCTGAAACGTAAAAAAGCTGTCGGCATTCTTCCGGATATTATGGCTCAGTATGAGAGCCAAAAAGCGGCGGAAGCCGCTGCGGCAGCTCAAAATACAGAAACGAGCGAAGATAAACCTGCGGAAGAATAACCTTTGCAGATTGATCAAAAAAGGAATCCTGTATCGGATTCCTTTTTTAATGCCTTTTTGAAAGTTACATGTGCACACGAGGATGTTTTCAAATTAGAATAACCATTAGGTTATTTTCTCCATGAGAAATATAAGCCACAGATGTAAGTATTGTCGCAAGCATGGCACATTGAAGATATTTCAGCCGGTGTGAGGTCGCGTATGCACGGCTCGTTTCTTCCATTACAGTATCTGTCACCATTATATATATTAGCATAACGTTTATTATCATATATTATAGAAGTTTGATATGCAGAAGAATGATATAATTGGAATGTTTGGTATAAATTAACGCACTGTTCATAGGGATGGTTATTCGTAAGGCCAGTCCTTATTCCAAAATAAGAATAAGGTGTGTTGTAGCGATAAAAAGAAATTTTATTTTTGAATATATCATAGATGTAATCTGAATCATCTTTGATCATTTCTTCGGGAATCCAGCCGAGAGTTATAAATCCTTTGGTGGGAGCAGATGGTAAATTGAAGATATCAAGTGTATCAATATGTGTTTCGATAGCGCTCAAGATGTAGCTATATTGTTCGCGCTGTTTGTTCAAGAGGTGGCGGCGCATGGCTTTGGAATAGCCGGTGATTGAGCCGACGGTCAGGACGCCGATGATGGCGAGCACTCCTAACATTTCAATCATACTTCTTCCGCTCTGCTTGTATCTGCTTGCAAGTTTCTCTCTCGTGTACCTTTGGTTGTACACGTCGTTCGAAACTTGCGGCGCATCTTCTGCGCATGGCGAAAGAAGACGTCCGTATTGCTTGTATCTTTCGGCAATTTTCTCACTTGTGTTGCTATTTTTCAGCTTTGTTTGGGCACTCATTCCTAATTTTTCTCCTCATAAAGCAAAGGGGTAATGTGAAAAAAATATTTTTTTTTCACATTACCCCCCCGCAGCAAAAGTCAAGTCTTTTTTTGTAAATCTGCAACACAAGGTCTATCAAATTTTAAGCATAATCGGGGAAGATAAGCTGACTTTTTCAGGACAGATGGAAATTGCCGTTCTCAGGCGTTTTTCTACAAGGTCATATTGTTCTTCATTTTGATAGTAAACAAAAGCTAATGGCGTCTTCTGATCAACAAAATCGCCGATTTGTGCAAAATGCATATAACCGGTTGCCAAATCCAGAGTTTGCGACGGGATCGTTCGGCCGCCGCCAAGTTCGATGATGCTTAAGCCGATCGCTCGTGTATCCATTGCGCAAACGTATCCTTCTTCTTGAGGATATATCGGTCGGCAAAAACGCGCACAAGGCAGATAGCTGTCCGCTTTTTCAACAAAATCATGCGGACCGCCGAGCGCCGATACCATTTGCGCAAATTTTTCCATAGCAGCTCCCGAAGCCAAAACATTGCAGATCAAAGCTTCCGCCTCTTGCGGCGTACGGCAACGTTTACATTGACATAAAATTTGTGTGCAAAGGGTTTTAGTGACCGTATCTAAACGAGAATCAATATTTTTATTTTGTAGGTACTCGATAGCCTCTTTGACTTCCACGGCATTGCCGGCGGCTGAACCGAGGACTTGATTCATGTCGGTTATGACAGCTGTTGTGTTCGTTCCGGCACCATTGGCGACATCAACAATCGACCGTGCCAGTTTTTGTGCATCGGCAAAGTTTTGCATAAAGGCACCGTTACCGCACTTTAAATCCATTACCAGATATTCCAAGCCCGCAGCCAGTTTTTTGGATAAGATAGAGGCGGTGATGAGCGGGATAGATTCAACGGTTGAGCATATATCTCTTATGGCATAAATTTTTTTGTCGGCCGGTGCCAGATTTCCGGTTTGTCCGATGATGGCACAGCCCACTTTTTTAACCGTTTTTTTAAACAGCGTATTATCCGCTTGCGTGTTATAGCCCGGAATAGCCTCCAGTTTGTCGATTGTGCCGCCGGTGTGCCCTAATCCTCTGCCGGCAATCATCGGAACATAGACATCACATGCGGCGAGGATAGGTGCCAGCATCAAACTGACTTTATCTCCGACACCGCCGCTGGAGTGTTTATCCACAATCGGTTTATCATAGTCTTGCCACGTCAATACTTCACCGGAATCACGCATGGCCAAAGTTAAATCAATGGTTTCACGATTATTTAAACCGTTGAGAAAAACAGCCATTGTCAAAGAGGCAATTTGTGTATCATCGACATGACCGTCTGCAATTCCCCCGATAAACTCTTGAATTTCATCGGTCGATAGAATTTGTTTATCGCGTTTACGGCGGATAATTTCTTGCGGCAGCATATTAAAACTCCTGATCTAAGAATTTTCGGATAATAACTTGGAGTGATTGACAGGATGCTTGAACCACTTCTAAAACGTTTTTATGATCTATGTCATCCGAACTCATTCCCGTTCCCATGTTAGAAATAATTGAAAAGGCGACAACATTCATGCCTTGATGAACTGCAGATATAACTTCAGGTACGGTCGACATACCAATCGCATCTGCACCGAAGGATTGAAACATTCTGATTTCGGCGGCCGTTTCAAAGTTCGGACCGGTAACCATGATATAAACTCCTTCATATAAGACAATTTTATTTTCCAGAGCAATTTGTTTTATGCGGGTTCGCAGATTCTTGTCATAAGCATTCGACAAATCCGGAAAGGAGGTTTCAAGATCGGTGCTGATCAATGGATTTTTGCCACTCATGTTTATGTGATCTTTGATCATCATGATGGCGCCGACCGGAATATCCGGATTAAGAGAGCCGGCAGCGTTTGTAATGATTAAATTTTGTACACCGAGTGACTTAAGCAGTTGTATGACCTTGAAAATTAAAAAAGGATCAATACCCTCGTATATGTGAAATCGTCCTTGCATGCAAACAACATTATGTTTACCGATTTTGCCGAAAAAAAATCGTCCGAGGTGACCGGCAACCGTTGTTCGGGGAAAGTTTGGAATATCACTATAAGGAATGATAATCGGCGATTCGATAATATGGGCTAAATCACCGAGCCCAGATCCGAGAATAACAGCCGTATCCGGCACAAAGCCATGAAGTTTTTCTTGAATATATGCCAAAGAATTTTCAAACATGATCTTTCTCCAGTGTAAAATTTTGCGGCAACAAGTCTGATAAACGATATTCTTGATTTATTTGATGCAAGTCAGCGCTATATATGATCGTTTCCCGATCGCCGAATTCAGCGATTTTTTGCAAACAATTTCCGCATGGCAAAATCCGGTTTGTATCGGCAATAATGAGAATTTCCCTGATATGCGTTTCACCATTGGCAACCATCGCCGAAACGGCTCCTGCTTCAGCACATGTGCCGCATGGATAAGAGGCATTTTCCACATTACAGCCGCTGTAAATTTGACCGCTGTCACTTAAAATGGCGGCGCCGACCTTAAAATCGGAATAGGGAGCATAAGCATTTTCGCGAGCCTGTTTGGCTGCAACATAAAGTTTTTCGTAAATATTCATTTTTATACCCCGCACGATAAAAAAAGATTGATTTATTGTATGAATATAATACATTAAAGTCAAGATTATCTTGTTCGTGATGGGGAGAATTGCATTGCTGAAAAAAATCATTTTAATATCGTTGGGAGTTGTCATTCTGGCTATTGCCGGATTGACGGTGTATGTATCGACGCTGGATTGGAATTCGCGAAAAGATGATATTGCCGCACGGTTTTCGCAACTGCTCGGCAAAAAAATAGAGTTTACCGACAATGTGGCTGTCTCTTTGTTTCCGCATCCGCATCTTTCGGTCGACGGCGTGAATATTTTAGAAAACGGCAGTAATGAAAAAATCGCCACCATCGGCCGTATGGAAACGGGAATATCGTTGCGTTCATTGCTCAGCGGCATTCCGGATGTAGATTCTATGGAGCTGAATCGTGTGGAATTATGGTATACGGTGAATAAAGACGGTTCCGCTAATTGGCATAAATTGGGCAGCACCCAGCTTGCGCAAGATGAGACGGAAAGCCATTTGCACAATTTCAATATTCAGAATTCAACAATTCACTATGTCAACAAAAAATACGATATATCTTTCGATTTGGAACAATTTAATGCGGATGTTCAAGCGGACAGTCTAACCGGACCATATCGAATAGACGGGAATTTTATGAAAGGCTCCAATCATTTTGGCGTAGCTTTAAGTGTCAGCGATATCACACAGATGGATGATGTGCCGGTCAGCTTTGCATTGACTGATCCGAAATCGGAAGGCTATATACGTTACGACGGAACTTATAACATCGAAAATCGCTACATCAACGGAGATTTTACCGGCGGTGCGGCCAGAACGGCGGAGTTTATCAATAATCTAACCGGTAAAACTTTGTTGGCGGAGGATTACAATATTCCTCTGCAATTTTCGGTGAATGCACAAACAGAATATGAAACGGTACATCTGGACAGTTTGGTTATCAAATTCGGACAGCTGATCGAAGGATCGGGATCGATTGATGCGTTGCTGACCAAACAGCAGGATAAAAGATCACATATTGCGATTCGCTATCAGATGGTTGAATCGGATATAAGGCCGCTGATAACCTTCCTGCAAAAAGAATTTGCGGCATATCAATCCGGAGAGAAAGTTTTTGAGCCGGATTCAGATTATGATATTTCATTTGATCTTTCCAGTGAAAAGGTGACCATCAGCAGCGAACCGACCGGATATTTTGAAAACGTTTCCGCAAAAGGCGAATGGAAAAACAACGAGTTTTCTTTAAATGAATTTTATGCCGCATGTCCGGGAAATATTGTTTTGAATATGACCGGAAGTGTAGTCGAAGAAAATTCGGCACCGCATTACTTTGCAAAAGTGGCGGCTGACGGGCAAAATTTGCTTAATCTGATTAATGCTCTCGGTATCAAATTAGAAACACCGGTGCAGTCTTCGTATCATGATGTTCAGATCGGGTTTGATCTGGCCGGTGATCCGCAAAAGGCGGAGATCGGTAATTTCAAGCTGAACATGGATAAAATGAAAGCTGAAGGTGTGCTGCAAGCACAATATGATCAGAAAGCTTATCAATATTCGGCCGTTTTGTCTGTGGATACAATCAATCTGGATAACTATATTTTTGTGCCTGAAACAAAGGATGATTTTGCACAAAATGTTCAGGACGATTGGAAAAGATTGGCCTTTTTGAAAGATTTTCCGTTGCATGTAGAGTTGACGGCAGCAAATGCTGTTTTTCGCGGTGTTGCTTATGAAAACGTAAATATTGCGGCTGATGTATCCGGTAATACGCTTAATCTGACACGTGTTTCAATTGATGATGTTTTGGATTCCAAAGTCGTTATGGATGCTTCCTTGTCCGAACTGGGGACGGATAATGTGGTTATTGATCATGCAAGCTATGATATTACAACCCAAAACGTTGATCAACTGGCGACAAAATTAGCTATTAATATTCCGCAGTGGAAAGCTTGGGAAAATTCAACTGTGAAGATTTTAGGATCTATGCAGGGAAAATTGAGTGATTTCGGAGCTGATTTCCAAATGATCAATGATGATTTTTATTTCAGTTACAGCGGCAATTTAGTGCAGCATGAAACGGCAGAATTTAAGGGAAAGGCTGAATTTAAAACTACTCATATCGGTCGCTTGCTGCAAAGTTTAGGCCACAAGGATGTGTTACTCAACAACAATACGCTGAATTGCTCCGGCGATCTTTCCGGATCAAGACAGAATTGGACCTTTGAACAAGCAAAATGTGTCTTGGGAACAGCGGAATATAAAGGCAATATCGTCGTAAACACAGATAAAAATTATCAAATTAAAGCAAATCTTGATATCACGGATTTTGATTTAATCAATGTGATTAAAGTACAAGAGGGCGTGGCAGACGCAAGATCAGAGACTTTATATACGGATAATTTTATTGCCCGACCGAATTTTTCCAGAAACATAATCAATTATGATATCTATCGCAATGTTGATTTAGATATTAATCTTAAAGCGCAAAAATTTTCATATAAAAATTTCGCAGGTGAAAATTTGCAAACGCATTTGATAAATGCACAAAATGTAATGTCATTACAAGAGCTTAAATTCAAATATAAAGGCGCTGATTATACGGGAGATATGCAAATAAACTACATACAAAATCCTCGCATCAAAGGCGTGTTGAATGCAAAAAACATGAATATTAATGAGCTGGGTGGAAAGCTTTATAAATTTGCGCTGAAAAATATGGAAATGGAAAGCAGTTTCGAATCATCAGCCTCTTCGGTGAATGATTTTATGAGCAGTTTAACCGGTGAGTTGAAAATAAGTGCAGATGATGTTGTTCTTTCCGGTATGGATTTTGCGGCGATTAATAAGGATTTGACTGATCGGCAGCATTCTGACGGAACGTTTCAGGCGATCCGTGATAATTTGCAAAAAGGTGCGTCCGAATTTAATCTTCTCAATGGTAAGGTAGCGATGTCTAACGGTATTTTAGATCTTAACGATATTGTTCTGGAAAATTCGATCGTACGCTTGCTTGTTGCCGGAAAAATCAGTTTAAGTGAATGGAAGATGGATGTTGAAACGCAAACGCAAATGCTTAAACTTAACGAAATACCGTCATTTTCATTTTCGCTCAATGGCATGATGAATAAGCCGACATTAGATGTTAATATTGAAAAATTGGTGCAGAAATATGATGAACATTGGGAGAAAATTTCTCTTCAAGAACAACAAAAAAAAGAAAACCAGCAAAAGAAACTGGAGAAAGATATGACATCTCTTCAGGAAAAAGTCGGTATTCTATCCACTCAACTGAATGCCTATATGGCTAAGCTCGAAAACTATCACAACAGCAGTGATACGGATGAAACGAAAATGTGGTACAAAAGACAGCTGGATGCTTTTGCGGCCACAAATAAACGTATTGACAGCATACAGGCTGTGGCGCGGCAAGCCTCATATAGCCAAGAAGATGTTCAAAATGCGGAAAAAGAATATCAGTCTTGTACCGATGATTTTGCCCATATGGTTGCCGAAATCGATCGGTATTATAAATCCGATTTACTGCAAAAATTGTATCGGATTAAAGAACGCGCCGCTGGTATAGATGTAAAACGCAGCAAACTTTTTGATGAGTATCAAAAAATGCTACAGGACGATTTTGATATATTAATGAAACTTGATTCTAGCCAATATATGGTTAATAATGCCGAGTTGAAAATGAAACAAAATCGTTTGGCCAATACAGATGAGAATCTGCGCAATCTTTATAAAAATTTCAAAAAAGATTATGAACAAAAGATTAAGTTAACCACTGTTGAAGATCAGGAAATGGCCTGTCGTGAATTGAATTACGGATTGAAAAACATGCAGGACGAATATGACCGGTTGGAAAATGCGCGTAACGAAATTTCCGATATGTTGTTCAAACTGATTAACGAACGGCAAAAAGAATATGATGCCAAAAATAGTCAGGTTGTTCATGCCGCGGAAAATCCTGCCAACGAAAATCTTTTGCAGCAACAAACGAGAGAAGTGGCTGAAATGTACGAAAATATAGCAGCAGTTGATACGGAGTCGGAAACGGTAAATTCAGACAGCGAAGAAGAAAATGTTGTGGAAAAGCCGAACGTTGCGAAAAACAAAGATTTGCCGGCAGAAGTATCTGATAATTCTGGTGATTCAGCCGCGATCAGCGGAAAAATTGTCACTTCTTATGATCTGCGAAAATCTGAAAAAATGCAATCGGAAACGGCGCCTCAGATACTCAAACCGATCACGGATTCGGTTCCGGAGGTTTCCGGCGTCATTAAAGTTAAAGACTAAGGTATTCATTAATTTAAAAGGAGATAACGATGCAAAAGAGACCTGAAGTATGTGTATTACCGGTAGCCGGATTGTCAACGCGTAATCTTCCGACGACCAAAGTTCTGCATAAAGGATTTATGACATTGGATAACATTCCAGTCATTCAATATGCCGTGGATAGTTGTGCAGAGGCCGGTATTAAGGAAATTGTTTTTGTATACAGCGATGAGGCTTGTAAACATATGTTTGCCAAGTACTATACCCCTTGGCCGGAGTTGGAAAATAAACTTGCAGAACAAAATAAAACCGAATTGCTGAATGCTGTTCGGCGTATCATACCGCATGGTATGAAGTTTTCTTTTGCCTGTCAGAGCGAACCGAAGGGAAACGGTCATGCGATATTGATGGCGAAAGATATTATCGGAGATCGTGATTTTGCGGTTATGTGGGTTGATGATGTCTATCTCAATCAGAACGGCAAAGGAATTTTGGCACAACTGTGCGATGTTTACGCGCAAAAGGGTGGTATTGTGGAAAATATTATGGAATGCAAACGTGAAGACATGGTGCGCTATGGTGCTTTGGTCGGTGCCGTGCGTGAGGGAAACATTGTCAAAGCCGCAGGTTTGGTTGAAAAGCCGAAGTTGGAGGAAGTTCCGTCCAATTATGCCTCTATGGGACCATATGTCATTCCGAATGCGGTTTTATCTCTTTTGCCGGAAGTCACCAAAGGAACAAACGGAGAAATTAATCTGACGGATGCCTTGAATATGGCGGCCATGCGCGGTATGCCGATTTATGGCGTTTTATGCGAAGGAGAACGCTTTGATTGCGGTACGAATGCCGATCTGCAAAAAGCAAATATTCGCTTAAGTTTGTACAATCATCCCGAGTTGCGTCAGTATGCCAAAAAAATATTGGATATGCTTGACTAGGTACGTTTGTTCTTAAAAAAACTTTTGAGAAGCGCAGAACATTCTTCGGCACAAATGCCATGTTCAATATTTGGCTTATGATGGCATGTGGCTGATTCATAAAAGCGTACGCCGTTGATAACAGCACCTCCTTTGGGATCCAAAGCGCCGATGAAAAGGTTATGTATGCGTGCAAACGAGATTGCTGCCGCACACATTGTACATGGTTCTAAAGTTACATACATATCCATCTCTCTCAAGCGATTTATTTTTAGCTTTTGACAAGCTTTTTGAATGGCTAAAATTTCGGCATGAGCTGTCGGATTGCCTTTATGCATGGTTTTGTTATGCGCTTTAGCGATAACCTTGCCACTAGTGGGATCGACGATGACGACGCCGACCGGTACTTCGTCAAGTTTAGCGGCAATATATCCCTGTTTTAAGGCTAGTTGCATATATTTTTCTTTATTCATGGTTCACCTTTTTTTCATAATTACAAAATATTATATAAAAAATTTTTGAAAAGGGAAGAAAAATGGCAGAACGCATTGCAAAATTGATTGCTCGGAGCGGTGTTTGTTCCAGACGCGCGGCAGAAGAGTTGATACGACAGCAGAGAGTTTCCGTGGATGGAAAAATTATTGATACGCCGGCACTGACTGTGAGCGGAAATGAAAAAATTCTGGTGGATGGTGAAAAAATTCCGCAAATAGAACATCCGCGTTTATGGCTTTATCACAAACCGACCGGATTAGTCACCACACATAAGGATACTGCCGGTCGTCCGACGGTTTTTGACAGCTTGCCGGCCGGATTGCCGCGTGTTATCAGCATCGGACGCCTAGATCTTAATTCGGAAGGACTTTTGCTGTTGACTAATGACGGTGAATTATCCCGTAAATTGGAATTGCCGAAAAATGCGTGGACCCGCAAATATAAGGTTCGCGTCTTCGGACAATTAAATCAGCAAAAACTGACCGGCTTAGCGGATGGAATTCTGGTAGACGGGGTGCAATACGGTGCCATATCTGTCGAAGTGATTAATCAATCGGGGGCTAACAGTTGGCTGGCCGTTACATTACATGAAGGAAAAAATCGCGAAATCCGTAAGGTGATGAAGGCGATAGGATTGGAAGTTTCCCGCTTAATTCGAGTCTCATACGGACCTTTTCAGTTAGGAAGTTTGAAAAAAGGTGAAATTCGAGAAGTACCGCAGAAGGTTTTGCATGAGCAGTTGGGAGGTTTGTTGAATAAATGAGGATCATTGGCGGAAAATATCGCGGTAAAAAACTTTGGGTTCCGGAAGGAAAAGATATCCGCCCGACTGCTGACCGCGCGCGTGAGGCGGTCTTCAATATTTTATATTCCCATCTGGGCGGTGATTATGCGCAATTGCAGTTGGCAGATATTTTTGCCGGCAGCGGCGCTTTCGGATTGGAGGCACTGTCGCGCGGCATGCAGCATGTGACATTTGTTGACAAGGACACGCGTTGTGTGGAACGAAATGTTAAAATGTTTGATAAAGAAGCAGATCGACTTTCCGTGATGAAAGCCGATGCAATAGCGTTGCCGATGGCAAAACGTAAATTTGACATTGTTTTTATGGATGCTCCATATCAAAAGGGATTAACGGAAAAAGCATTACATCAGTTGGTTGCAAAACGTTGGTTGAACGATCATGCCTTATGTATTATTGAGCTTCACAAAGACGAATATTTAGATATTCCGGAAATATTTGATTTTGTTGATGATAGAATATATGGCTTGGCCCGTATTTTGTTTTTGCGCCTAAAATAGTCTTTTTGTCAAAAATCTATGTTAATGCACAATAAAAACGGAACACCTGTAAGAAGCGTAAATATTACCGTTTAGAGTGATTTTGAGAGATATTTTTTTACGAGCTGGCGGGTATTTAGATTGTTGTGGAAATTGATAGATTTTCCCATTATAAGAGA
>JAFVEP010000045.1 GCA_017475935.1 Alphaproteobacteria bacterium | reverse complement strand
TATAAAGTTTCCGGCGGTCTGCACGGTGTCGGCTTGTCGGTGGTCAATGCGTTATCCGAAAGTCTGATTGTCGAAGTTGCCCGAGATAAAAAACTCTACCGGCAAGAATACGCTCGCGGCAAGCCCGTAACCGCCCTGCTGTTGGTCGGAAACTGCCCTAATCGCCGCGGAACGTCTGTGACTTTCCGTCCGGATGCGGAAATTTTCGAGGGCAACAGTACTTTTATTCCCAACCGCATTTACCGCATGGCCAGATCGAAGGCTTTTTTGTTCAAAGGTGTTAAAATTAATTGGAGCTGCGCACCGGAACTCATTACCGAAGGGGATACGACTCCGTTAACCGCCGAACTGAATTTTCCTAACGGCTTGGCCGATTTTTTAAGTTTGCAAATCGGCGAACGCAGCACCATCAACCGCACGGCTTTCACCGGTGAATCCGATATGGCCAACAACGAAGGCCGTGTTGAATGGGCTATCACATGGCCGCTTGATGAAAATGGTTTTTCCTATTCCTATTGCAATACGGTTCTCACACCGGCCGGCGGAACGCATGAAACAGGCTTTCGTTCGGCATTATTACGCGGCTTAAAAGAATACGGCGATATGGCCGGTTATAAAAAAATAGCCGCTGCCACCGCCGAAGATTTCTTAAGTGATGCCTGCCTGATGCTTTCCGTTTTCATTACCGATCCGCAATTTCAAGGACAAACCAAGGATAAATTAACTTCAACCAAAGCTGTCCGGCTGGTTGAGACGGCTGTTAAAGATTCTTTCGATCATTGGCTCTCATCGGATGTTGAAAATGCCAAGGCTCTCATTGAATATGTTTTAGACCGAGCCGAGGCACGGAAAAAGAAAAAAGAAGAGAAAATCCAAAACCGCAAGAGTCCGACCAAAAAATTACGCTTACCGGGAAAATTAGCCGACTGTTCTCAGGCGGCGGCTGAAAATACCGAAATTTTCATCGTCGAGGGTGATTCCGCCGGCGGTTCGGCTAAACAAGGACGTGATCGCACCACCCAAGCTATTCTGCCGTTACGCGGAAAAATCTTGAACGTTGCCAGCGCCTCTGTAGAACGCATTGCCCAAAATCAGGAAATCAAGGACATGATCGAGGCTCTCGGATGCGGTGTCAAAGATGACTATAAGGAAGAAAATCTGCGCTATGAAAAAATCATTATCATGACCGATGCCGATGTGGACGGTGCCCACATTACCTCTCTTCTGATGACTTTTTTCTACCAACACATGCCGAAACTCATCGAAAACGGTCATTTGTACATTGCCACGCCGCCGCTTTATAAAATTGTCGTCGGTAACAAGAATTACTACGCTCTGGATGATGAAGAAAAGGATAAAATTTTGGCCAAGACAGTCAAAGGCAATAGCAAGCCGGACATCAGCCGTTTTAAGGGATTAGGCGAAATGAGCCCGATGCAGCTTAAAGAGACGACGATGGATAAAAATAACCGCATTTTGCTGCGCGTGATGATTCCAAGCACTTCGACGGAAGAAGGACGCTCCGAAGACTTTGAAACAAGGCGTCAAGTCGAACGGCTGATGGGCAAAGATCCGGAACCGCGTTTTCGTTTTATCATTGAACGCGCCAAATTTGTAGACAATCTGGATATCTGATTTTTTGGAAAGATATCCGCCCTACTCTTTGGACTTCAAATACAGAAATTGCCATATAGCAAAAAAACCCACCGTTGTTCTGTCGGTGGGTTTTGCGAATCGTGCGAACAGCACGCAATTCCAGCTATAAGAGAACAATGCTTCCCGCGGCAATTCGTCCGCGATCATCATAAAGTTCATAACTGACTTTTTGTCCCTCATAAAGCCGGCGTATTCCTTTTTCTTCAAGCTTTGTCACGTGAACAAAAACATCTTTTCCGCCGGTCGACGGTTGAATAAAGCCATAACCCTTGCGTGTATTAAACCATTTAACAGTACCAGTAGACATTATTATCTCCTTAAAAAGTGTAAAATAAATTGTTTTCTATTACAAGAATGTAATATCACCTATTATAAGGTCAGTCAAGCAAAATATTCTATCTTTAGGTGTTTTTTATGTTTATATCCGCGCAATACGCTCAATACAGGCTTCCAGCGCTTCACGTAATGTTTCAGATGGCACTTTTTCGTTTTGAAAACGACGTAGACCGCGCAAAATTTCCGCCCTGACAGATGCATGATTTTGCGCAATTTTTTCCAAATAATACAGGGCTGCGAGCGAAATTTCCACCTGCGGACGAGCGAGCTGCGCCAAAATTTCCTGATACGGCATCAAGGCGATGTCGTCAACGGAACAATTGTCAGCGATATATTTTTTTTGCATTTCTGCAGCTTGCTTGCGTGAAAGCGATTTTTTCCCAATCGAACGGCTTTTTTTCAGCCGAGCAAGCAACCAACTCATTACAGATTTATTTTTCATTTCAATCTCTCCCTGACGTTAATTTAACACAAATCAGATAAAAGTGAAGATGTAATATAAAAATATTTGACAAGTCATTTTTTTTAACATATATAACAAAAAAGCGATTGCTTCATCGTCTAATGGTAGGACAGCGGATTCTGACTCCGTCAATCTTGGTTCGAGTCCAGGTGAAGCAGCCAACAAAATTGCACCCTTCGGGGTGCTTTTTTATTAAATGTATTTCGGCTCATCGTCAAAAGTAGGGGCAGAAGTAAAAAATTATAAAAAGCATTTATCATCAGTTTGACCTATCGTTAGTAAGTTTAAGCATATAAAATTCGAACACGCAAGCGATAATTTTCAAAATTTCTAAAACCATACGCTCGCCTTGGTATCAGCTTCATTTTCCTATGAAATCCTTCCGTAATACCGTTTGTTTTGGTAAATCTGAACATTCTTCCTATCTCCTCTTGCCAATATTCCATCGTTTTTCCCAATTTTCTGAACAGTTCAAATCCACATTCTTTTAACAGCTCTATAAACCTCAATAATTTCGGCATCAGTCGTTGTTTACAATCTTTATACTTACACATTTTCTCGTTCATTAAAGCCATAAGTTCCTGCGTGATTTTATATAGTATTTCTATTGTGGGTTGTTTCTTAAAATATTCATTTAGTTTTAGTTGTTGTAACGGACTTAAGTCTGTTTGTTTTTTGCGGAGTAATCTTTTGAATCTTATTTATATGAATGTAATTTTTAAAGCAAAGATTTTATCAGCTTAAAAAAAACGGCGAAATCGCCGTTTTTTTGTTTTTCATCGAGATACGGGATCTGCAACGCCTTCTTTCAAAACCAGCGGTGCATCATCTTTTGCTTTATCTTTCGGCTCGGTTGATTCACTGACAATCCGATCTTCCAAAACATCTAAGAGCCTGTCTAAATCAGAGGAAGGAGCCGCTTCCGCATCACCAGATCCATCACTATTATTTGCAGCCGGCTTCGGCTGGGCCAGCTCATTAAACAGTTCTTCGCCGTTTTTCTTAAGCATTTTCAAATTTTCTGCCAATTCACCGCTTTTTTCCAAGACTCCTTTTTTCTCAGGTTTCGCCTCATCACTTTTATCCTTATTCGACTCTTCTTTTTTCGTTTCATCCTGATCAGCGGATTTTGTTTCTTTTTCAGCTTTCGCCTCATCTTTGCGTCCGAATCCTAAACTTTCACTTTTAGCTTCAAATGCATCAATCCAGCTTTGCGGAATCATTTTTTTCAGCGGTTCGGCATTAGCACTGGCCACATTGAAATATTGAGACTCGGCAAAAATACCTTTTTTAGATTCTTCCGGAATAATGCTTGAAATCATCAATGCAATTAAAACCACGATCAACACACCGCGTGCCATACCGAAAGCAAAACCCAAAATTCGATCTATGGCACTTAATTTACTGGTTCTGACAACCGCTGACAAACGATCGACGGTTAATATCCATACAATGCAAAAGCAAATCAATACCAACAGACCGGAAACAATACTTGATAAAATTTTAGATTCCACGTATTTTTGCATCATAGGATCTACGATCGGCACCAAATAGAACACGGCTGCCGCCGCCAAAATCCACCCCAAAATGGAAAGAAATTCTTTCGTCATACCGCGGGCAATTCCGACCAATGCCGAAATACCGACAATAATTAGGAAAATAACGTCCAAATTGTTTAGCTGTTCCATTTTTTCACTCCTAGTTAAACCATGTTGTCAAACGTTGAACATTACCGATTTCATAGCATGACAACTCATAATTTTTCAAGCCTTTTTCTTTTTTATCCTTGCCGTAAACCGGCGGAACGATGGCACTGACGAATCCAAGCTTTTGTGCTTCTTTCAAGCGAAGATTAGCCTGATTAACCGCCCGTATTTCACCGGAAAGCCCTATTTCTCCGAACATAACCATATCGGCCGGCAAAGGTTTTTTGGTTAAAGAAGATATCACCGCCATGGCCACGGCCAGATCAGCCGCCGGCTCACTGATTTTTAATCCGCCGGCAATATTTAAGTACACATCATGCGAGCTGAAATTAATGCCACAACGAGCTTCCAAAACCGCCAGTATCATTGATAATCTGTTTGAATCCCAACCAACCACGGCTCTTTTCGGTGTCGAATACCCGCTCGGACTAACCAAAGCCTGTATTTCCACAAGCAACGGACGAGATCCCTCAATACCGGCAAACACACACGAGCCGGATACATTCCCCTGCCGCTCGGCTAAAAACAGCGCTGATGGATTTTCCACTTCCACCAAACCCTTGTCCTGCATTTCAAACACACCGATTTCATCTGTCGCGCCATAGCGATTTTTGACCGCACGCAAAATGCGAAAATGATGCCCGCGTTCACCTTCAAAATAAAGAACCGTATCTACCATGTGTTCCAAAACGCGCGGTCCGGCAATTTCTCCTTGTTTTGTGACATGGCCGACCAAAAACAACACAAATCCTTTTCGTTTCGCCGCTTTAATCAGTTCATAGGCACAGGCCCGAACCTGTCCGACACTTCCCGGCGTTGACTCAACTTCATCTAAATACATAGTCTGTATCGAATCAATGATAACCACTTTGGCATTTGTTTTTTCCAGTGTCGTAATGATATTACGCACATCGGTCGCACTGGCTAAATTGACCGGACTTTCCGCCAGTCCCAGACGATTAGCGCGAATACGCACCTGATCAATCGCCTCTTCACCGGAAATATAATAACACGAATCCCGCTCCTCGCTTGAAGCCAAGCCTGCACAAACCTGAAGCAACAACGTTGATTTTCCGATTCCGGGATCGCCGCCGACCAGAATAACCGAACCGGGAACCAAGCCTCCGCCCGTCACCCGATCAATTTCTTTAATGCCGGTCAACATACGGCTGTATGTTTGCGATGTACCTTTCAACGGAACAAAATCTATAATTTTACCTTCTTTTTTGCGATTAATTTTAGAAAATCCGTCCGTTTGCGCCAACTCTTCCACTATCGAGTTCCACTCGCCGCAAGCATCACACTTTCCCTGCCACTTCGGATAAGTCGCGCCGCAATTCTGACAAACAAACAATGAATTTTTTTTAACCATGTTCAAACTTCCACTGCAATCGGCCCGTGCGAACGACCGTTAATAAACTGTTTTAAGTACGGATTATCGGACTTATCCATTTCCTTGACCGTACCCGTCCAAATAATTTTCCCTTGATACAACATGGCAATCCGATCAGCAATTTTACGCGCTGAAGCCATATCATGAGTAATGGTCAAAGTTGTTGCTCCGAGACCACGCGCCGATTCAATGATCAAATCATTAATCACATCGGCCATAATCGGGTCAAGACCGGTTGTCGGCTCATCAAAAAAGATAATTTCTGGTTTACTGATAATGGCTCTGGCCAATCCAACCCTTTTTTGCATACCGCCGGAAAGCTCTGCCGGCGACAAATCTGCCACATCCGGCGCCAAGCCGACCTGACGCAAAACACGAATAGCTTCCATTCTGGCTTCCGAACGCGACACGGATGAATTTTCCACCAAACGAAACGCCACGTTTTCCCAGACACTCAAGCTATCAAACAAAGCGGCGCCTTGAAAAAGCATTCCCATTTTGTGATGTATATCCTTGTGAGAGCCGACAACTTCCTCATCATCTATTTTAATTGATCCCGAATCCGGTATCAGCAACCCTTGAATACACTTGATCAAAACGGATTTTCCCGTTCCCGATCCGCCGATAACAACCAAAGATTCACCTTTTTTAACATCCAAATCCACACCATCCAGCACTTTTTTCTTACCGAATGTTTTGTAGAGATTTCTGATTTCGATTTTATTTTCTGACATTTCGGCTCCTATCTTGAGAATATGATTTCGGTAATCAAATAGTTAAAAATCAAAATCAAAATGGACGAGGAAACAACCGCATTGGTTGTTGCTTCACCAACGCCTTGAGCACCCCCTTTAGAGCGATATCCGTGATAGCAGCCCATGATGGCAATAATAAAGCCGAAAACGCACGCTTTCACTACACCGGTTGTCACATCAATCAGCTGCAAATTATTCATCGTATTATTGATGTAGTTGGCCGGATTAAAATCCAGTTTATAAATACTGACGACATATCCTCCGAAAATGCCGATAATATCACCGAAGAGGACCAGCAAAGGCATAACAATAAGACCGGCCCAAACACGAGGCGCAATCAAATATCGGTATGGATTTGCCGACAAAGTCACCAACGCATCAATTTGTTCGGTCACACGCATTGTGCCGATTTCTGCCGCCATAGCCGCGCCGATACGACCGGCAACCATCAATGCCGACAACACCGGCGCCAACTCGCGGGTAACCGAAATCAGTACGACTGTTGCCACAACACTTTCAGCGCCGTATTTGGAAATACCGGAATATGTTTGAATCGCAATCACCATACCGGCAAACAATGTGGTCAAACCGACGACCGGCAACGAATAAAATCCCATATTCAGGAATTGTTTGCCGAATAATTTCAGATAAAAAGGCGGCATAAAGCAGTTATAGACCGAAACAGCAACAAACCGCGTAAAATATCCTGTGTTGATGACAAAAGAAACAATCGGTCTTCCTAATGCCTGTAAAAACGATCTTATCTTTTTTCCACCCATTTTATGATCCTTCATATTCCATGTTTTGTTCTAAGCAACATCGCCATAATTTTATCCGGTGCCGAACTTTCCTTAGCATACAAATCAAATTTTTGAATTTCAACCCCAAAAATAATTTCGGCCGTATTTTTAGGCATTCTTTCAATTTGCGTAGCGTCATCTTTCAGCTGCACAACCAAGTTAACAACCTCTTCCTGCTTGAACGGATATTTACAAATTCCGACACCGCGAATTTCCAAGAGTCCTCGCAGATTTTCCGGCGCTTGACCGATAATTTTACCGTTTCTGATCGTCACTGCAACTTCATCATCAGCCACCAAAAGCGCCTTTTTATTTTCGATCAGGCGAAGAGCTAAATCAGACTTTCCGCAACCGCTCTTACCGAGCAGTAACACCCCGTAGCCCTCAACCGAAACGAAAGTCGCATGGATGATATTATCATATTGCATGAAGCAATCGCTCCTGTTTTTCTTGATCATCCGAAGAAATGGTTATTTTCCGCCCCTGATCTGTATGTTCAATCTTAACATGCCACATCAACCGAGGTGAAAAACTTCCCATTCTTTCCGGCCATTCTACCAGACTAACTCCCTCGTAGAAAGCCTCTTCCACACCAAGCTCAAAAATTTCCGACGGATCTTTCAAGCGATATAAATCATAGTGATAGACATCAAAGCCTTTTAAGCTGCTGTACGACTGAACCAACGTAAACGTCGGGCTCGGAACTTCATCGGCAGCGGTTATTTCTTGAATAAAGGCTCTGGCAAAGACGCTTTTTCCGGCTCCTAAAGTACCTTCCAAAGCCCACACATCACCGCGCTTAGTCATTTTTGCACATGCGCGAGCCAAATCACCTGTATTGTTTTCCGAAGTTGAGATAAATACCTTTTCCATCAGAACAGTCCATCAAACCATTTTGAAAAGCCGCTGCCGAAAGCCGGACTTTCCGTCGTTACCACAATTTTTCTGTTTTGAATTTTCAGCCAATCCCACGGTTTATAGAACTTACCGGCCCACAATCCCTTTTTATTTTCCGATGCTTTTTGTTCATATGGAACATAGGCCACCGTGTGTTTCGTATAGGCTACCACCCATCCGGCATTAGCCATAACGGCGGCAATATCATATTTTCCGTTCTGCGAAAAACAAACGCCGGTTGTTTTATCGTTCACAATCTCTCCGACAATGTGGCAACGGATCGTCTGTTTATTGATAAAATTCTGCAAGGCGGCAATGGAATGCAGACCGCAGGCATACGGTGCTCCATGCCGATTTGCGCATTTTTGATTTGGATAAGGCGCTTCCACACCCAGCAATTTAATATATAAGGATCCCATTTTAACCAAGCTGCCGCTCACGACCTTTACCGTTCCTTCAACATACGGGTAATCCAGAGGATTTAAACTCTGATTCTGAGCATTTTTCTGCGTTTCTCCACCGCCGAAGAAAAAGGATTTGACTTGACCGACAATGTCGTTTTGCTCACCTTGCGCTTCAGCAACCGGCAACTGCCGTGCCGGCGGCACATTTCGTTCTTCTTTCATCGGCTGCGGTTCGGAAATCGGTTGTGTTTCTTGGACCTCTGCCTTTTGATCAGCCCGTTGTTCTACCGAAGCCGACACCGTTTTTTCCTCTTTGGAAAAAGCTTGCGCATCATCTTTCTTTTCAGCGATTGTTTCATCAAGTTCAATTAAGGCATCGCTCATTTTTTCGGTGTTTTCGTTTTTCTGCTGAAACATCTCATATTCCAAATCCGAAAGCGGTTCTTCGGTTTGCTGTACAGATTTTTTATCACCGGAGATAAATGTTTCCATCGAATTTTTCCCGCCTAAAAGCCCCAGACAGTACAAAATAAAAATCACCACCGAACCGATGACAAAAAACGATGACATAAACCCCATCGCCCGCCACATAACCTTCGCAATGACATAAAGCAATACAAAGGCCATAATGATAACAATAAATCCGAATCCCTGCGCTAATGTACTGCTACTTTGCGTACTCATTCCACCTAAATACATTGCACCGATAAAGCAACATACCAGCACAAATTTTTTCCAAAACATCATTTGCCGTGTTCCTCGATATTCAAACTGGCCCTATTAGATCACAGTTTTTCAATGATTGCAAGTTATTTATAAAGCTTAGGCAACGGCTCTTTTTCCGACGGCTGATCATTTTTTCTTTTGGCTGCATTTTTCAATACCGAAAGGATTAAATCGGCATCAAGCTGCGCCGTCTGATCTGCATACAAAATACCGTTCAGCAGGTTCATCTGTGCGCTGAATTCTTCATTGTGCAAAAGCGCGCACAAATCCTGAATATGCACAACCTTTTCCTGCGGAAAAGTCTGTTTGGCAAAGGCCAGTAATGAATCCCGAAGCGCCCGATAATCTTGGCGTTCCAAAGCCTGACGGATTTGCTTTAAGGCATTTTCATGCTTTGACGTTAAAGCGCGGTTCACCTTTGGCCGCATGATGCAAAAGCTGATCATCATACCGGCCAAAAAAGCACCGACGATACCCAGCCACAGCCACAGATTATTTTGCGGACGAGCCGGTTCTTTTTTAGGCATTTTCATTGCCGTGTCGAACGAATCTGTTTCTTTTATTTGCGCGCTGATCTGTTTGTCATCAGCCAAACTGCTTCCATCCGGCTTAACCGTTATTTTTTGTGCAGGCACAACCGCTTTTTCCATCTGTTGAGTTTCAGTATTGAACCAAGGTATTTCAATTGCCGGAATCATAATTTCCCCTGATTTTTGCGGAATATAAACCACACGCATCACCAGCTTTGAGCTGACAAATCCATCGTCAACAAACGAGCTGATTTGCGGTTTTTCCGGATATAATTTCACTTCACTGATACTATTCAGGCTGATTTCCGGCATTTGCGCCTCATCAACACCTTGCGCCACAAAAGTGATTTCACGAGATACGGCCTGACCGACCTTAAATTCCGGTTTCATCATATCCCACTTGGCAGCCATAGCGGCATTTTTCGCCGGCAGCCACCACAAATTTTCAAAACCGGAGGCAATCGGCTGAACCTCAACTTTTTCCGACTTTGTTCGCACACTGATCGGCTTTTGCACACCGAACATATGGTCAATATCTATTTCAAACAAACGAAAAAGATCTCCGATCGTTGACGGTTTTGTTGAATTTTGCGTAAAACTTTCGTAATAGCCGTCAATCTGAACTTCCGGTATCCGGATTACGCCGCTTTTCTGCGGAAACAAAGCATAATAAAATTTAATTTCGCGTTCGTTATTATTTTTATAATCCACGGCCGGTTGTCCGAGGCTGCGGATAATCCATTGATCATCGCCGAAAAATAACGGCTCTCGGCTCAGCTGTATGCCTTTTTTATCATGAATGGTCAAAACGGCATTAACCTCTTGCTGAACATACGGTTTCGGCTGATCGAGTGTCAGCTCGACGTAAACATCCGGTGTGGATTGTGCTTGATTGGTTTGTTTTTCAGGCTCTATTTCAACCGAACTGTCCGGACTCAAAACATTTATTTCCAAAGCCGACGTCTTATTGTTTCCGACAGAAATTTCCGGAATGATTATTTTTCCCTCTTTGCGCGGCATCAGTCCGATAGACCACGATTTACGGGTTTCTGATTTTCCGTTGATAATGCTGGTTTGCACCGAAGAAGATGATGAATAAATGGAAAAGTCACGGCGCAGATCATCCAAGTCCGGTCGAACCGAAGAAACATCCGTTCCGTCATAGACAATTTTCAGCTCAATCGGTTCGCCATAAGCGACTTCCGTTTTATCCAAAAACGCCTCTAAAGTCTCCGCAAAACAAACTGACGTCATCAACAAACTTCCGATCCATAGAAGTAAACATCTGGCCAACATTTTCATTTCACCCTACTCCTCATATCTGTTTTTCTCATATTCTTTTCTAATAAAAGCACGCAGCAAGCCGCCTTGATCTTCCGGAATTTCCCGATATTGCTGCATTTTGGCGCGCATTTTTTCTTTTTCATCTCGGGCATCGCCGCCAGTAACAGCCGATGCCTTCATCTCTTCCGCGCCTTCCCGATCTGTGCCGTAACTTCCTTCGCGTTGCTCTTGTTCCTGCTGTTGCTGATCCTGCTGCTGATCCAGCCCTTGATCTTGTTTCTGATCCTGATCTTGCCCCTGATTCTGCTCTTGCTTCTGATCCTGCTGTTGCTGATCCTGATTCTGATCTTGTTTCTGATCCTGTTGCTGATCCTGCTGTTGTTGATCCTGCTGTTGCTGATCCTGATTCTGATCTTGCTTCTGATCCTGCTGTTGCTGATCCTGATTCTGGTCTTGCTTCTGATCCTGCTGTTGCTGATCCTGCCCTTGATCTTGCTTCTGATCTTGCTGTTGCTGATCCTGATTTTGCTGATCCTGTTTCTGATCCTGTTTCTGATCTTGCTGTTGCTGATCCTGATCTTGCTGATCCTGATCTTGCCCCTGATTCTGATCTTGCTTCTGATCCTGCTGTTGCTGATCCTGATTTTGCTGTTGTTTTTTCAAATAATCCAGATTAAATCGAGCATCTTCATGGTGCGCATCAAGTTTAAGCACCTCTTCATATTTTGCCATAGCCTCCCGAATATGGCCTGCTTTAGCCAAAGCATTGCCCTGATTATATAATCCGTCAACGTCTTTTTGCTGTGCAAAAATTTTCACGGCCTGTTCGTACTGCCCGTTTTTATATGCAGCTGCTCCTCGCCATGCTGAATCGGTAAATTTTTCCGCCGCTGCGGCAAAATCTCCGTTTTTAAAATCATGCATCGCCTCTTGGTTTTTATTCTGAAAAGGATGCGCCTGAACAATTCTCGTCTGCGCCAGCATGAAAACGATAATCAGCAAAAATATGCCGCGCCGAAAATAATACAGCAACAGCACAGCCGGCACCCAAAACAAATAGTAGCCGAAATCAAGCCATACCGCTTGCATATTTTCACTTTGCTGTAAATTTTTCTGATGAATGGCATTAATTTTATCCGCTAACGGCTTGATATTCTGGTTATAATTCAAATATATCCCATCGCCTTTAGCGGCAATCATTTCCAATTTGTCATTGGCATTTTCATTGATTTTAATAATATTCACATCGAATCCGGCGCTATGCGCACGCGCCGCCGCACTCAGCGCAGCATCAAAACGTTCTCCGGCATCTGCTGTCAGCACCACTAAGTTACCTTTGTCATATCCGACAGCCTTCATTCGCTCCAATGCCAACTCAATGGCTCTGTCCAAACGATCACCGTTTATCGGCATAATATCGGCATTTATGGCCGGTAGAAGATTATCAATCAAACGCGGATCATCGGTAAAAGGAGTCACAACAAACGGTTCTCGGCTATAAACCAGCAATCCGCTTTCCGACGTTTTCAATTCAGCAAGCAAATCTTTAATCACATATTTGGCTCGTTCTCCGCGGGAAGGCAACACATCTTTAACGCCCATATCCGATGAAACATTTAACAATATCATGAGAGGATTATCCGCACTGAGCGCCGGATTATGCTTCTTTTCCCACGTCGGTCCCGCCATCGCCAACACGATCAGTGTTATAACGGCTACGGCCAAGTTATAAGACAATCGACGTTGTGTATAATTACCTCTGATCAAAAGATATTGCAACAGATTTTCATCGCAAACATTTGCCCATGAAGATTGTGTCCGATCGTCCTTGGCATATCTGAACAGCAAATAGGCCGGCCAAAGCAATCCTAAAAGCCATAACGGTCGCAAAAAATGAAAATTCAACAGCGCCTCAATCATGCTATATTGCCTTTCTTGCCATAAACATCAACACCATAAAGAACAACAGCGCCGCAAATGCCGGATAATAAAAAATCTCTTTTGTTTCCTGCACATATCGCCCTTCATTTTGCTGCGGTTCCAGCCGATCAATTTCACGATAGATTTTTTGTAATGAATCTACATCTTTGGCTCTAAAATATGTTCCCTGTGTTTCCTGAGCCAAAACCTTCAGGCTTTCTTCGTCAAGTCCCGAATCAACCGGCAGGGAAAAAATACCGCCGAATATCGGCTTGACATCACTGCCGACACCGATTGTATAGACTTTTATATTTTCTTGTTTAGCCAGCATGATGGCTTGCGGCAAAGATAAACTTCCGTCATTATTCTCACCGTCCGTCATCAGGACAATAAGTTTGTTCTGCGAATCGCTGGTATCGGCTATCATATTTTTCAAAGCAACACCGATGGCATCACCGATTGAGGTTGAATTACCGGCCATACCGGCATCCATACTCCACAAAACATCTTTCAGCGCTTGCCGATCATAAGTCGGCGGAACCTGCATATATGCCTGCGTCCCGAACAATACCAAGCCGATTTTATCTTCAACGCGTTCATCAACAAACGCACTGACAACATTTTTAACCGCCGTCAACCGATCATAGACTTTATTTCTGTACACAAAATCACGCTCATTCATTGAAGTTGAAATATCAACAACAAGCAGAATTTCCCTTGATTCATTCTGAACACGTTTCGGCTCTCCGATTATTTGCGGCCGGCACAAAGCGGCCACCACGCACAACCACATCATCAGCGCCGGCAAAATTTTAAAAAAGCGCCCGCCGCCCTGCACCGAATAGCTGACGGTTCGTTTGGCATTTTTTTGAATATTTTCAATATCGCTGACAAACGGAACTTTAAGAGCATCTCCGTGCAACTGTGTCGCTTTGGGCCACAGCACATATATCACTATCGGCAGAAACAAAAGCCACAACGCCGGCAAAAAAGCAAAGTGTATCATAAATTTTCCCCGATCCATGTTTGGCAAAAACGTTTCAGCTTAGCTAGCGTTTCTGTGTCCGCAAACTCATTTTTATCCGGCATAAATGGAGCGTTTTTCAATAAATCCGCCGCTTTTTCATCCAGTTTATAAGAGGCTTTTTGATTCAAAAATGTCACCCAATCATTGTCTGACAAGCAAGCTGCCGCCGGATATTTTTGCAGGCAAATACGCCGCAAAAGTTCAGATATTTTCACCGCCGCACGCAGATCATTGACATTTTGCCATTGCGCCATCAAACGTTTGGCATAAAGTTTGGCACTGCTGCGTCTGATCGTTTGCATCATTTTGATCAGCAACCAAATCCCTGCCAGAAAGCATAACAGTCCCCACCACCCCCATGCCAACGGGAAAATGGAAACATCATACTCAGGTAAATGAATATCCCGTAATTCCGGAAGATTATCCATGACTCACATCTCCTTTAAGTTAACATTTAGTCGTATTTTACATAAATATCAAGTGTGATATGCACCCGAAACGCTTATCGGTGCAAAATCATTTACCTGCACGGCGGCGCATCCTGAGCGTCGAGCGTTTGCTTTTAACCGGCATAATAATCTTCCCTTTGTATGTCTGTTTGGCCGGCAAATACTTCTGACGCGCCTGAACAGCTGAAATGCGAACCGGATAATACCGCTTTCCTTTATAGTTCAAGTCCGCAGAATTTTCAGCAGCTGATGTTTCTTGTACTGCGATTTGCTCTTTCTGCACTTGCTCTGTTACCGCTGTTTCTTGAACCTGTTTTTGATCTGTTTTATTTTCCGCCACAAGCGTTTTTTCCTGTTCGGCTTTATCTGTTTGAACTGTTCCATCAGCAATAGGTTGATTGGCCGATTCTGCCGCCAATTGACGCAGTTCAGACACAGACGGCAAGACCGGAACCGGCGGAAGAACATCTTTTTGCGTTGCCGCATCGTTCGTATCTGCGCTTTGTGTTTCAAGCGGTTCTTCAGGTTTCTTTGCCGTTTCCAATGGTTTCGGCTCAGTTTTGAAAATCGTTTCCTTGGCCGCATCGACTTGCCGCATCACACGTCTGAACTCATTAAGCTGCGCACCGGTTAAATCATTGCCGGTTGCGACTTTGGCATTGAGCGGATTAATGCGTTGTCCGTTGCGGATAATTTCAAAGTGCAAGTGCGGTCCCGTTGAGCGACCGGTGCTTCCGACATAACCGATCACCTGTCCTTTACGAACACGAACTCCCGGACGGATTCCTTTAGCATAACCATTCATATGCCCGTAAGCTGTTTCGTATTCCGAATTATGGCGAATTTTTACAAAGTTACCATAACCATTGACATAACGCGCCATTTCCACAACACCGTTACCGCTGGCATAGATGGCCGTTCCTTTAGGGGCCGCATAATCAACACCGCTATGGAATTTGGTAGTTTTATAGATCGGATGCCGGCGATAACCGAACAAGGAAGAAATGCGTGCATTTCTGGCGGCCAAAGGTTTTTTATCCAAGCCGGTTTTCTTAGCCTGTCCTTTGGCATCGTAAAATTCATTTTTGAAACGATAGAGTTTATATGTTTGCCGTGACGTTTTGAAAGATGCATACATCAAGCTGCCGATTTTAACAACCTCACCTGTTGCTGTTTTACTCACCTGATATTTCACTTCAAATTGATCACCTTTGCGGATATCGCGATTCAAATTCAGCATATGCGCAAAAATTCGCGGAATTTCATATCTGAACGCTCTAGGCAAACCGGCGTTGGCAAACGCAGCATCCACGGAGCCGCTGACCGTTCCGCTGACCACTTTATAGTCCGTCAAAAATTTTTCTCTTTCGACTTTTGTTTCAAATTTATCATACTCATTGGTCGTCAATATATATTTCACGCCTCTTTCCGGCTCAATAGACAATGATTCCAATGTTTCCAACATGCGATTTTGAATATTAAAGATACCGGTTAAAAGAAAATACTGTCCAACTTTTAAGCGGCGTGTGTCATAAACCTTTTTCAAGGCATTATACGCCTCCGTGGCATTTTTACTTTCCATACCGAGTCGATTAAGAATACCGATAAAAGTATCGCCGCTTTCAACCATAACCACATGCCGTTCTTTACGATAGATACCGTCCATGGAGCCGTATTGGTGATATTTTTTAGGTTTCGGCGCACCGGGCATGACCACTTCTTTTTCATCATTATGCGATATCACGAATTTATCATTAATAAACTCATAATCACTTAGCAATTTAATGCTGTTAATTTGTGTATAAGCCAACTCAAACGGGTTATTATCTACAGCATCATTAAACGCCGGCATAAATATATCCGAGCCGAAATCGAAACCGTCCGCATAGTGAGCAATCGGAATTTCCTCTTTATGATTTTTATGAAGCAAGGCAACGAAAATAGCGCATACAACAGCAAACGCATAGCCGGCTAAAAGCACGGTTTCAATGCGGCGGCGTCTTACTTTTTTCCTTAAATTTCTAACTCTCGGCATCGTTTTCTATCACATTTCCAATAGAGGAATAATGCGGCATTTAAATAAAACATGCAAGCAGATAATAAAGTTATACCTCAGAAAAAGCAGTATTTAAGCAAATGATAATCCGCAAAAAAAATAAAAAACACACAAAAATCGAAAAAAAGTATTGCATTTTCATTTTTTATTGTATATAAGGTACAAATGTCGAGTGGGGGCGTAGTTCAGTTGGTTAGAATGCATGCCTGTCACGCATGAGGTCGCGAGTTCGAGCCTCGTCGCTCCCGCCAATAACACAAAAAGGTCGTCTTTATGACGGCTTTTTTTGTTTTTAAGCGAATTTTGTTGCATTACCGTAAATTAAAGAAAATTTTGCCCTCAGTGGTTCTTTTAAATTTTAAAAACATAATAGAATCAATACCTTAAACAACTTGTATAAGAAAGAAACAAGGTTGAGGATAAAATGCAAAAAAAGTATGAATCGTTTTGTGAATCATTTAAAAACAAGAATCATAGTGGAATCCCGCCATATTTATACTTGAACGGTAGAATTTTCTGGTGTAGATTTGAATTACCAAAAGTCAATGGGAAAAGACGTTTCAAAAGGTTTTCCTTACGGACAGATAATTACTTTGAGGCTCGGCAAATGATCTTAGATATGCAAAAATATATTGAGAAAATACATCAACTCAGCAGATTATACCATCAACTGAAAATAGAAAAAAGATATGCTAATGATAATAATTCAACGGTAGCTTATGATTATGTGTTGAGTGAAGATAATGATGTTGAGTTGTTAAAACAGATAAAATCTTTATATGATGACTGTTTTTGCGATGATTTAGATAAGGATATTGAAAACTATAAGTACACAACCAAAACCCAAATTACCAGTATTATACTTTCAAAATCAACACCTGAACAACTTCGAGATCCTGAGTATGTAAAACACATTAGAATATGCAATGACAAAGATGGTGATCGTATGTGGAAAAAATGTATGTTTGATATATGTGATATTAAAAAGACCTTGAAAGATGTTGGTGAAATTATAATTCAAATTCAAAACGTTTTATCACCACAAGCCATCGTACCATCTGTATCTCCTTCTTTTTCACCAGTATATTCTCCTAATCCTGTACAATATCCAACGCAAGTTACGACTCCTTCTCTTACAATTGGTAAAATATTATATAATGTGCAAACCCAAAGTAATAATGTTCAAGAAGAACTCGACCGACAAACAGCACGTATAAAAGAATTACTCAGTGTTGTTGGTTTGACATTAGATGATGAATACGCAAGATTTCACATTGATGACAATATAAATAAAATCACACAATATGTACGTAATTTGAATATTAAGAACGATGCCAAAAGAGCAAGAATACGTTATCTTAAAAGAATTATGGAGTATGCTTGTAATGAAAATAGTGCATTTGGCAGAAATTTGTTGAATCTTCTGCCTAAATTTCCACGGACACCTAAATATGAAGTGGAAGGTCATACTGCTTACACCGAAGAAGAACTTATTAAAATGTTTGATCCGAAATACGACTTTTTTAAAGAAAATCCCAATGTTTTCTGGTCTTGTATGATAGCTTTATTCTGTGGAGCACGGGCTAACCTTGCGAGTACCCTTCAATTTGGTGATTTTTTGGTTAAAGAGGGCTTATCATGTATAAGTTTCAATAAAAACCATCCTATAAAGAAAACGAAGACTAATTCCACTGTGAGAACCATACCTCTCCATTCTAAACTAATAGATCTTGGTCTCTTAGATTATATCAAACGGCATAAAAAACAACGCAAGGCAACAGATAAAGACTTTATATTTCCAGACTGTCTGACAAGCGGTGGAAAGTATAACGAACACTTTTTTGACCGTGGCTTTTTTCCATTTTTAAAAGAGCTTGGAATTAAAAAGAAAAACACTGATGATGAAAAAGACCATCACAATTTTCATTCATTCAGAACGAATATTAATAACGCTTTAACAGATGCTGGGGTTGATGAAACATTCCGCAATGATATAATCGGATGGGAAGGATCTTCTGTAAATCAAAAACATTATTCTAAACACACCATCCCTGAAATCAAAGAGCAACTTGAAAAATTGCACTATGATTTTCTTGAACCTGCGTTCTCTGAGTGGAAAAAAGTTATGGCAACAAAATAAACCTCACTCCCGTCCACGGTCATCCCATCCCCCTCTTGGAGAGTGGCAGATCGAACGTGGGGTTTGGCAGTGGCTTTGCACATGAAGCACTGATCGCATATTCCGAATCGAGTAGATTAAATCCAAACAACAAAAATTTAAAAAAAGTAAAGTCAAATCAATACATTAACTTCACATTTTTTTGAAAAATTGATTTTACTTATCAATGGGACTTTCGTATAATTTCAATAAAATATAAAGAATCGCTTTCAAAAAACAGTTCTAAATTAATAAATCACGAACTTGATCGGTTCTCCATTATGATGGACTGGATTTCCTCCTTCTAGAAAACCAATCAGGGGCGGTAAAAGTATAAAGACAAAGGTTTTTGTACTATGGATGTTTATACTTCAAGTGGAAGAAAGAACAATGCAACTGAATAAAGAAAATTTAACATTACTTAAAAATAATAAAAATATGTTAAAAAGACTGGTATTGAATGGATTTACTCCTAATTTGTATCTTACATTGAATCCTCATCATTACAATTGTTCTCCATCTATATTATTGTTTAATTTCAGAGAAGCTCTTATCCACTATTACAGTAGAGAAGATAGAAATTTCAACAATAACAAAGATAAACAATACCCTTTAATTCTTTTTTTGGAAAATGGTAGGAACAGAGATCTTGATGAGAAAAATCCTCATCCGCACATTTTGATACAAATTCCAGAAGATAAACAAGAATCATTTGTAGATTTTGTATATGATTATTTGTACCAATATTATCCATCACTAACAGAGTATGATACAACTATTGATATGACCACTCAAACAACTGATATGCTGAATATTTGGATGTACAATGATAAAGAACAAAGAGAATTTGATATAAACCCGCTTATGACAGCAAACAAAATTTTTACCACATCAGATTTTCAAAAATCAATAAAATTTAACAAAACAAATAAATACAAAATGATAGAAGAATGGTATAAATCTGAACCAATATGTACTCAACAATCTTCCACATCACAAATAGCTGATAATAAAATCACGGATCAACAAATCGAAGTTACAGAAGAAGAAATAGCACCAGACAATCAAACATCGGTAATACATAAAATTTACAACACAGCCAAATCCATCTTTACTGCACCGTTAAATTATGTTGGTAAAATGTTTGATCAATGCTTATTTCACTGGGCTTATACGTTACCCGTTGACGAATATTATTTATATCACATACATCGACAATTATATGAAGATTTGGCTGATTCGGTTGATGGCTATGGTTAAATGATCAGCTGTTGATGAGAAAATACAAGCACAAGCAAATCAATTCTTTTATTCGGATTAGCATATATTCTTCCACTCCAAAAACAAATTTGAGTAGCGTGACTAATACTCCACTGGAAGCAATGACAAGAATGACTTAAAGAAGTAAGAACAACAGATTCAATTCCATATCGGACGTATTCGTTATAAATATGTTCTATCATTTGAAATTTAGCTTTTTTATTTATTTCAAGTAAATTGACAACGCGAGGAAGAGAAGTACCTGTTTTATATGGTGTAATTTTACGAAAGGAATTTGTGATATGTTCAGTTACTTCTCTTATGTTCATTGCTTTACTGCTACAAAACATTTCCTCGTTCATATATATAGAACTTGATTACTGAAAATTTTTGAGTTGGTGACAACTAAAGTGTATTAAATCTTCAAAAGGTAAAATAAAGCATTGCCATGGAACCGTTTTAAATCTCGTACAGGGAGTTTCAACCTATAACCATAAACTATCACAAACAAAAAAGCGGTGCTTTCTGAGGCATTATAATGGGAATAAAGGGAATTATAAAAAACTATGCCCAACCCATACGTTCAATAAATCTTTTCACCGTAATTTGATGGACACCTAGTATTTTTGCAATTTTATATTGAGTTACGCCCAAATCCAGTAATTCACGAACTTTTTTGGTATTTTTCGAGAGTTTTAATTTTTTTGATTGAGCGGAAAACGGACGACCGAGTTTTTTACCTTGTGCTTTTATATTTGCCAGACTTGCTTTTGTTCTATCCGATATAAGCTGTCGTTCTATCTCCGCTGATATACTAAAGGCGAATGAAAGTACCTTTGACTGTATATCATTGCCAAGCTTGTAATGTTCCTTTAAAGTCCATACCTGACAATTTTTATTTAAGCACGTTTCCAAAATTCGCATAACCTCAAGCATTGAGCGACCAAGTCTTGAAACTTCTGTAGCAATCAATACATCGCCATCTTCTAATTTTTCTAACAATTCTCCTAATTTACGTTTTTCCAATGGTTTACGGCTTGAGATTTTTTCTTCAACCCATTCATCTATCGTAATACCTTCCTGACGTGCAAAGTTTTCAATTTCAAACCGTTGATTTGATAAATGCTGAGTCTTGCTGCTGACACGTAGATAAGCGTAAAAATTTTCCATATTTTTGATTCCTGTATCCATTAAAAATGTTTGATTTTCAAGTTATTTCATTGAAAATTTGTCTCACTTTAATAGAACATTTAAAATCAATCAAAATATCGCTGTTATACATATGTTTTATAATTTTTATGAAATCAGCTTAAACTTCTGGGAATATAAGCGTTTTCGGAAGTTCTTGTGTTGTATTAGAAGGTGGAAACTGGCAATTACTACATAAATGTTGGTTAGTGTAGTAGTTAAGTATTGTTGCTACTCAATATCTCAAAGAAAGGAACTGAACATGAAAAAATTAATTATAATAATTTTAATTTTAGTGGGGGGATTTTTCTGGTATGCACAGGCACAGTATGGTTATAGTCCTCTGATGTTTGCTGCCAGCGGTGAAAATTCTGGTCTTGTAAAAATACTTTTGAAGTTTGGTTCTGATCCAAATACAAAGGATGAAGATGGTTGGACACCACTGATAATTGCCACCAGACAGAGTAATAATCCTGAAATTATAGAAACATTACTGGCAAATGGCGCCAATGTTAATGCAAAGAAAAAAGATGGAAGAACAGCTTTAATGCTGGCTGTAGCTGCCAGATATACTGACAATCCTGAAATTGTGGAAATTCTCCTTAAAAATAATGCAGATGTCAATGTCAAAGATGAAGATGGATATACTCCATTGATGTTAGCTGCTGATGTCGGAGATGCTAAACTCATCACAAAACTTATTGATATGGGAGCGGATGTTAACGCAAAAGACAAAGAAGGTTGGACACCATTATTCATTGCCGCCAGACAAAATAAGAATTTGGATGTAATAAAAACGTTAATTGTTCGTGGCGCAAAAATACAAGATGGAAACAGATTGTTGCAGTTATTGGATCAAAACGAAAATATCGAAAAGAATCAAGCTTTTCGTGACTTAAGAAACAAAATTTACAATAAATTTAATGGAAAGGATTAAATATTATGAAAAAATTAACGTTATGTTTATCATTTATCTTATTCGCATTGAGTGCTTGTGATTTGAAAATCAGCTCAACAATCAATTTATCTGATTTATTATCTGATACAAATAAAGTTATATCATCTGATTTGATGGTAGAAGTGATGACTTGCGATAAGGATAAAGTTGAAAAAGTTATTGCTGAAGTTAATAGTAAAAACATTTCAGCTAAATATAACAAATGTTATAAGGATGGCATGGATAGTTATGCTCTTTTCTCCATACCTGTTATGATTGTTAAAAACGGGAATGAGCCAGCAAATAAGGGAATTGTATATTTATCCGTTGATGATAATAAAGTTTATATTCATTCATCTGATAGAATAAATTCCTTACTTCAATCTGAAAATGGTGAAGTAAAAATCAAAGAAATCACCTTTAATTTGGTAAACGACACCGATCAAGACGTTAAAGTTAATGCCCAATATGTTTTTGTTGATGAAAAACCAGTTGTATCAAAAATAATCAATTTAGAACCATATAGCAAGACAAACATTCAGCTTTCAGACGTGGCAAGTAGACAAATTGAAGTACCTAACATATCTTTTCAAATTATGGAGTTTAAATAACCACCTTGAACAAAACGATTCTATTTTCAATATTATTGCTTGCTGGTTGCGCTGGTTTACGGAATCATGCGGTCAATCAGCAATGTAATTTTGATAAAGAGGTTTGCCATCAACATCTAGCGGATTTTAATGATAATATAAGCAAATTCAATACAGATGGTGCGTTTTTAGCCGTATATGATGTAACAAAACACGAATATATGGAAAAACTTGATGCTGGCATAAAAAATAACGGTTACAAACAAAAAAATATCGAAAATCTGCTAAACATCAAATCTGCTCTAACTCCTGATGATATGTTACAGCAATATGTTCACCTTATAAATCAAACTAACCATAAAGAATATGTCCAGATACTTAAAAAACTGCGTGAAAATGTAAAAACAGGAACAGCTCGTAACGCCAATTCAAACGCTTGTAAGGTCTATGGCTTAACAGCAACAGATTCTTTGGATAATAATTCGGTAGTAGCCACATTTCTGGGGCATTTTGTAAAAAATGATAAAACCTATGCCATAATTGTTACCTTTGATAATCCGAAGCCATTAAAATCTACCTACGGCTTTACGACCTCTGGCTGGAATGCAACCAAACTGGCTGGCAAAATCATCAATAGTATATGTGATGGGAAGTAAAGCAGATTGATCATCTTTGCAAATGTAATTTTACCACAAAATCATAGTATCAGGAAGTACACCCTAAAGATATGATTTAATCACAAAGCGTTAAAATCATTAACATGTTGATTTTACGTAATTCTGCTATTATTTGGGAATTTTTTGCTTGACAATTTGAAAATAGTATCATATCTTTAAGAAAAGATGATACTACATGAAAGGTTAAAAAATGAAAATAAAATATGTACGTGTTTCAAGTGTCAATCAAAATGAAGACCGACAGTTGGAAGATAGGGATAACTATGATTTGATATATGAAGAAAAAGTATCTGGAAAGTCCACAGATAACCGTGCACAACTCAAAAATATGTTGATGTCCCTGCACGATAAAGATGAAGTTTTTGTTCATTCCATTGATAGATTGGCTCGTAATACACTTGATCTGTTAAATATTATTAAAGAAATCAAAGAAAAAGGTTGCTCCATAACGTTTATCAAAGAAGGTTGGATATTTAGCAATAATAACAAGAGTCAAATGCAAGACCTGATGTTGACGATTATGGCGGCAATAGCACAGGCAGAGAGAGAAACAATCCGAGAACGCCAGCTTGAAGGCATTGCTATAGCAAAGAAAAAAGGCGTTTATAATAAGGCTCATCCGACAAAATTAAATAAAGTTATCATCCAACAGATAAAAGAAGATCGAGCAGCAGGGATGACTGAAACCGAACTGAAAAATAAGTATCATATCTCTAAACCAACATTGTATAGGTACTTGAAAAAAGCCATCTAAATCAATCTACCCTCTAACCTACACTGCACCGAATCACATTTTACATAAATAAAGCGCAATGGGAAGAATAATCCATTTCTATTTTAGAAAATATCGAAAAATCGGAAAAATCTAAAATAAACTTGACTTTTTGAGTTATAGGCATTATTATTTTATAAAATACCGAAAAATCGGAAAAATCTAAAATGGAGAATATAATGATAATTAAACGTGATTTTTATTTAAATCAACTCATCAACCACCAAAATGACGGATTTATCAAGATCATCAGCGGTTTAAGACGCTGTGGTAAATCTTATCTGATGTTCGATTTGTTTGCTCCGTATTTAGAAGAGAAAGGTGTTAAACTAGATCATATTATCACCATTCAACTGGATACTAAAGATGGCGAAAAGTACCGCAATCCTGATGTGTGTAATGAATATGTAAAATCATTAATTAAAGACAAAGATATGTATTATCTCTTGCTTGATGAAGTTCAAATGATGAAAGATTTCGAAAGCGTATTGAACGGATTTTTGCGTATTAAAAACCTTGATGTTTATGTATCTGGTAGTAATTCACGATTTTTATCTTCAGATATTATTACCGAATTTCGTGGTCGTGGATTTGAAATTAAAGTTAATCCGTTAAGTTTTGCCGAATTTTATGCTGCCAAAGATTTAGCTTGGGATGATGCTTGGGCAGAATATAGCGTTTATGGCGGTATGCCTGCTTTATTTAAATTCAATAATAACAATGATAAAATTAAATATCTCCAAGATTTATTTAAAGAAACCTACATAAAAGATATAGTCGCTCGTAATAATATCCAAAATTCAGAAGAGATGGAAGAGCTGCTGTCGATTATCGCTTCGAATATTGGCAGTCTGACTAATCCGCAGAAATTAGCTAACACATTTAAGAGCAAGAAGAATTTGGACTTATCCGCTCCTACCATCAAGCAATATTTAGATTATCTTCAAGACGCTTTTCTGGTAAGTAAAGTTATGCGTTATGACATCAAGGGCAAAAACTATATTAGCACACCATCAAAATATTATTTCTCAGACATTGGCTTGCGTAATGCCAAAATTGATTTCCGTCAACAAGAAGAAACCCATATTATGGAAAATATCATCTATAATGAATTAAAAATCAGGGGTTATCAAGTAGATGTTGGTGAGATTGAGGTGAATGAAAAAGGTTCTGACGGTAAGAATAAAGAAAAGAAAGTAGAAGTTGACTTTGTCGTCAATCAAGGAAGTAAACGGTATTATATACAATCGGCATACGATCTACCGACACCTGAAAAATGGGCGCAAGAAGAAAAATCACTGCTGAACATTCGTGATTCGTTCAAAAAGATTGTGATAACCAAAGGCATTAAACAACCTTATTACAATGAGAACGGAATTATGATTATCGGCTTGCGTGATTTCTTGTTAGATCCGAAAAGTTTGGAGTTTTAATTTGAATATTTTAGAAAGTTCCAAAAAATCGGAAAAATCTAAAATGAGAACGACAAAAGAGCAATGTCGCTCACTAAAATAATGTTTATTTGCATACTTTTTACATTATAATATAAAAAATATGTAAAATTGCAGTTCTATTTTTGTTGTTAAATAAAATTCCAAAATTTCGAGTTTGCCATTGACTTTTACAAATTTCGATGCAATGATTCACATAGTTTTTGGTACGACTCTTTTTATGTTAAATGGTGCAAAAGAATCGAACTTCTTAAAATTATAATATACTGAAATTGAGTTATTTTTTTTAGGAGTTCTGGAGAGCTGACATGAATTATATTTTCTCGTCGCTCCCGCCAATAAAACAAAAAAGTCGTCTTTATGGCGGCTTTTTTGTTTTATCAGTTGTTGATCGAGGCGAGAACGAGCGACCGGAAGAGGTCGCGGCGAGGAAAGAAAATTGTTCCGGTGGAACAATTTTTGACGCAGCTGACGATTTTGTTAATTTGTTTTTTTAATATTTTCCGTGATTGCTTACCTTTTTCAAGCACTTCATCAACCGACAATCCATAGTATTTTTGCTGAAATTTAGTATTGCTATTCTTTCCTGTTTCATAGCAATCAACATCTAATAAACGGATCTTTGTATTTTCGTTATTAACCAGAGCCGTCAACGTATCGCCATCGTGAATTTTGATTATAGTTGCAACAAATTCGTGCGCTGATACAGATTGCACCAACAAAATCGTGAATAAAACCAGATAAAAAACTGTTTTTTTCATCAACTCTTCCATAAAAGAAGACCACCTTTTGATTAAGGTGGTCGGAGAGTTAAGAAATCATCTCAGTAAGTTGATCCTTATAACC
>JAFVEP010000044.1 GCA_017475935.1 Alphaproteobacteria bacterium | reverse complement strand
TTCTAATCTTCCTTGACTACAATCAGAGCTTTTTTCATCAACACACTTATAGCACCCCTTGCCGTTAACCGTGCCGTTTTGCTCGGCTTTTTTACCGATACCGCAATCCGGCTTAGAGGCATAAGCTGTATAGCCGGTCGGACACTTATCCTGATCCGGATCTGGTCCGATATTTGAACCGCTGCAGCTTCCGTTTGCACCGACTGTCGGTAAAAAACAAACCTCGGCTTCAGCCGCGGAGACGAGCGCTAAGCTAAAAATAAAGCTGGCAGCTCTCCCCCCCCTCAAGAGTTTCAGGCATAATCTAAAAAAACGAGCGCTCATTTCATTATCTCCGTTGATGAATAATAATCTGTGATTAGGATACCACATTTTTGCAAAGTTGTCTATTCTTTTTTAATAAAGATTGAAAATCTTTTTTTTCCTGATAAAGTGGCAAATGATCGCATTAATGGAGAATGTCATGTTCACACAAAAATGGAATTATCGTTTTATGGAATTAGCCGAACTGATCGCCGGTTGGTCTAAAGATCCGTCAACAAAAACCGGCGCGGTCGTCGTCGGACCGGATAAAGAAATCCGCGCCACCGGCTACAACGGCTTAGTGCGCGGTGTTGATGATAATGTGGCGGAAAGAATGGAGCGACCGACAAAATATGACTTTTTCGAACATGCCGAGCGCAATGCGATTTACAATGCCTGCCTCACCGGAACAAGCCTGCGCGGCTGTACTATTTTTTGCACCCTGACGCCTTGCACCGACTGTGCGCGCGCCATTATTCAGGCCGGCATCAAAGAAGTGATCACCTATGAATACCTCGTCAATGACACTGATCCGAAAAATACTTGGAGAGACAAATTAAATTACTCGGCGGAAATGTTCAAAGAAGCCGGCGTCACTTATATTGCTCTCCCTAAAAAATAAATCTGAACTAATTAGAACTTTTTAGTCTTTAAATTTAAGCTATCGCACATATATAAATAGCGATTGCGTAGTGCGTATAACATAAGGAGATTAAAATGAAAATTCTGATAGCGGACGATCATGCTTTGTTCAGGGACGGTTTGGCTTTGCGTTTAGAACAGCTTGTGCCAGATGCTGTTATTCTTCAGGCCGCCGGATACGGGCAAATTTTCAAGCTGATTAAAGACGATAACACAATTGATATGGTCATCTTGGATGTAGAAATGCAGGATATGCCGTGGCTGGAATCCTTAAAAGAAATCAAGCGTATTTTGCCGCAAGCCGCACTGATTGTCGTTTCCAATTCGGAAGACAGCCGCACCATTCGCACCATTCTTGCCGCCGGCGTCAAAGGATATATTCCGAAGCGATCCGATATCAAGGTTTTCAATAACGCGCTGAAACTGGTTTTAGACGGTGGAACTTATGTTCCCCCTCTCTTAATTGACAGCGCACCGATCAACAACTTGAGCGGCAAAAGCAGCGGCATTAAAACGCTCACCACACGCCAATCACAAGTGTTGGATCTCATCGCGCAAGGAAAGTCAAATAAGCAAATCGCTTACGATATGGGCGTATCCGAATCCACCGTCAAGTTGCATATCAATGCTCTGCTACGCTCCCTGCACGTCAGCAATCGCACACAAGCTGTCATCACCGCCCAAAAATTGGGGATTTTATAAATTTTCCTGATCTTTTTTAGACTTTAATTGCCCGCACGCCGCCAAAATATCCTGTCCGCGCGGCACACGAACCGGTGCGGCGAATCCGGCTTTTTCCAAAGCTAAGGCAAATGCTTTAATCTGTGCTTTCTTGCTCGGTTTAAAATCACACCCCGGCCACGGATTGAACGGAATCAAATTAAAACTGGCGCGCAATTTATATTTTTTCATCAAATCAATCAGCTGCTGCGCGCAGTCAAGCGAATCGTTAACACCATCCAAAAGCAGATACTCAAATGTAATGTAGCGGCTGCCGTCCCCGTCTTGATATTCACGGCAAGCCTTAAGAACTTCTTCCAAAGGATAACGCTTGTTAATCGGCATAATTTGCGAGCGCAGATCATTATTCGGTGCGTGCAGCGATATCGCCAAACGCACGCCTGTTTCCTTCAGTGCATGCACAATATGCGGCGCAATTCCGGAAGTAGACATGGTAATCCGCCGCCGCGAAATGGCAATTCCATCGCCATCGGTTAAAATATTCAGAGCTTTTATGGTATTATCCAAGTTGTGCAAAGGCTCGCCCATGCCCATCACCACAATATTGGAAAGATAGCGTGTTTCATTGGTCGGACTCGGCCATTCATGATAGGCATCACGTGCCACCATAAATTCGCTGACAATCTCCGCCGCCGTCAAATTACGCGTCAATTTTTGGCTTCCCGTATGGCAAAATCTGCACCCGACAGCGCATCCGACTTGTGTCGAAATGCAAACAGCGCCGCGATCTTCCTCAGGAATATACACCATCTCTACACGCTGACCGTCGGCAAATTCCAGAAGCCATTTATGGGTTTTATCGGAAGATATCTGCTCGGTCACGATTTTCGGCCGTGAAATCGTAAATTTTTCGCTCAGCTTTTGGCGCAGATCTTTCGACAAATTGGTCATTTTTGCAAAATCTGTTTCGCCGAAGTAATACAGCCACTGCCAGAGTTGTTTTGCACGAAAAGGCTTTTCTCCGATATCGAGTAAAGCCTTTTTCAATTCATCTTTGTTCAGACCGATGAGTTCTATTTTTTCCGACATATCTTATTTTTTCTTGCACTTTGCGGATATCGCCTGATAGGCAGTTGAAAAACCTTTCAAAGAGTATGTATCTTTGGTTGCCGTGCCGCGGCTTGAAACACCGTCAACAATCATCCGATCACCGCGTTTCATCGCCAAAACCAATTTCTGATCATCAGCGGCATTGATCATCCACGCCTTATCACCTTCCGTAAAAGTATTCTTAAAGGTTTGATTGGCGATTTTGATCACCAGCGGCGCATTGCTCTTGAAAGTATATCCGGCAACAAAGCTGACCTCGTCAAACGATTTTTCGGCCGGACGATGTGTGACCAAAACATAAATATCACCGCGTTTGGTATATTTTCCCTCATCTTTTTTCGGGGTAGATGACATATAGCAAACCATGTTACTGCCCTCGGCATAGCTCCATGCGGTCCAATCACCGTATTCACCGATAACCTGCGGCGTTGCGGCCGAAGCACTGAAACTGATTAACAGACCTGTGACGAACAATATATATTTAAACATTTTTGATCCTTTTTTTATTAATTTGCTTGGATTATATAAAAAAATTATATATAAACTATTAA
>JAFVEP010000043.1 GCA_017475935.1 Alphaproteobacteria bacterium | reverse complement strand
TTTGTTTCATCAAGCGCAAATTTGATGGAATCGGTTATTTTATCGGCATATAAAATCACTCTGCCGTGTGCGTTTCGTGCCGCGCGGCCGATGGTTTGTATGAGCGAACGTGTTGAACGCAAAAAGCCTTCTTTATCGGCATCCAAGATGGCGACCAATGAACATTCGGGGATGTCCAAACCTTCACGCAAAAGGTTGATGCCGACTAAAACATCAAACACGCCCAATCTTAAATCGCGGATAATTTCAATGCGCTCTAACGTGTCAATGTCCGAGTGCATATAGCGCACCTTGATGCCGAGACCTTCAAAATATTCGGTCAAATCTTCCGCCATTTTCTTTGTTAAAGTCGTCACCAAAACGCGTTCGCCTTTTTGAGCAGTCATTTGACATTCGTGCATTAAATCATCAATCTGGGAAACAGCGGGGCGGATAATGCACTCAGGGTCTGTCAGGCCTGTCGGGCGGATGACTTGCTCTGCAAAAACGCCCTCGCTTTGCTTTAATTCCCAGTCACCCGGTGTGGCCGAAACAAAGATTGTTTGCGGGCGCATCTTGTCCCATTCTTCAAATTTCAACGGCCTGTTGTCCAAAAATGACGGCAGGCGAAAGCCGTAATCCGACAACGTCGATTTACGGTTAAAGTCACCACGATACATCGCCCCGATTTGAGGCACACTGATATGGCTTTCATCAATAAATAAAATGGCGTTTTTCGGAAGATATTCAAAAAGCGTCGGCGGCGGCTCACCGGGATTTCTTCCCGTTAAATAGCGCGAATAATTTTCAATGCCTTTGCAATGACCGGTTGATTCAATCATCTCTAAATCGAATCGTGTACGTTGTTCCAAGCGCTGTGCTTCAAGGAGCTTATTTTCATTTTTGAACTCGTTCAAACGAATTTCTAAATCTTGCCTGATATGTGTGATGGCTTGTGAAAGCGCCGGTCGCGGCGTGACATAGTGGTTTGCCGGATAAACGGTAATTTCATTTAAATCAGCTGTTTTTTTGCCGGTTAAGGGGTCAAATTCAGCTATTTCTTCAATCTCATCGCCGAAAAATGTCACACGCCAAGCGCGATCTTCATAGTGCGCCGGAAAAATTTCCAAAGTATCACCGTTCAAACGAAAAGTTGAACGCGTGAAAGCAATTTGGTTTCTCACATACAAAAGCTCAGCCAGATTTTTGCAAACCTCGGCGGGGTCTATTTCGTCCCCGACTTTCAAATGAAACACCATTGCGGAATAAGATTCCATACTGCCTAAGCCATATATGCACGAAACAGAGGCAACGATAATCACATCAGATGTTTCCAAAACATTACGCGTTGCGCCGTGTCGCATACGGTCAATCTGCTCGTTGATGGCCGAATCTTTTTCAATATAGGTATCAGTTTTTGGGATATATGCTTCAGGCTGATAATAATCATAGTATGAAACAAAATATTCCACATGGTTGTTCGGGAAAAATTCTTTCATTTCAGAATACAGCTGTGCCGCCAAAATCTTGTTCGGCGCCATAATGAGGGCAGGGCGCTTTGCCGCCTCAATGATTTTTGCCATCGTAAATGTTTTGCCCGAACCCGTCACGCCGAGCAAAACCTGATTTTTGACGCCGTCTTTTAAACCTTGGACAAGCTCTTTGATTGCTTCAGGCTGGTCTCCTGAAGGCTCAAACGGACTTTCAACTTTAAATTCTGCTTTAATCATAACGCGCATTATAACGCATTAATCAAAAAAATAAAGCAGATATTTGTGTCATTGCCAAAAGATGTAAAAAAAACAAAGAGAATCTGTACAAGAGGAGCAATACTCATGAATCTCTGACAGATTTGCATTTTTAAGACGATCTTTTAAAAATGCTTCATGGGGCTCTCCGTCTCTTGTGTATAAGTAAACCCGAGATATATTGTCAACGTGCTGTTGTGCAATGTATATAAATTTTTCACAAATTCTCATAGATAAATCAGAATTATAAAGCATATATCTGATGCGGAAATTCTCGTTTTTAACATAATAAAATTCAAATAAATTTTCAAATTCATCATAAATTTTTCCGTCCCTAAAAGTAAAACCATCGCCTAAAAGACCAAGTTCATTTGCGGTTTGTTCAAAGCTTAAATCACCATCATAATTAAAAGTATCGCTATAGTTTATTGAAAAAGATAGAGCGTGATCTAAAAAGTAATTAAAAGAATCCGTCCATTTATTGAGCTTGTGCATCATCATTGCCCTGTTAAAACCAGCCAAAGCTCCTGCCGATAACACACCGACGATTGCCAGAACGCCGAGCATCTCGACCATACTTCTGCCACTCTCATTTGTCATTAATGGGCGTCTTGAATGAAGAGAAAGCTGACCCGTTAATCTCTTTGTCATCAATTTATTCATGTTCATAATCCTTTCTTGTTAAAAATTATCCGCTTTCAAGCAAAAGCGGATTGGAAGTAAGAAACTATGAATCGAATAGTGCGGCTGATTTGCCGCATAGGCTTATTTAGCCGCCTTCCAACCCGTTAGATAGAGTTTTCAGGCGTAAAATAATCATCTTTTTTCAAGACGCGATTCAGAGGTTTCTTAACCCCAACAGGCTTTTGCCTAGTTAATTTTATATTATAGCGCTAAAAGATAAAAAACAAGTAAAAAAATAGTGCAAGATAATAAAAACTCTTGACGCGAGATTTTTTTTGCCTTATTTACAAAACAGATGTCGGGCGCTTAGCTCAGTTGGTTAGAGCCGGCCGCTCATAACGGTCTGGTCGTTGGTTCGAGTCCATCAGCGCCCACCATAAAAAAAACACCCCATTGTGGGTGTTTTTTTATGGTAAGATTATGACAGCTCGAACCAACGAAAAGTTGGTTCGACGATAAGGGAATTTAAATTTGAATATTATCTCTCGGTAAAAGCTTCGGATATTGAGGATGCGTCAAAAGATAACTTTCTAAAGTTTCACCTGCCTCTAAAAACACTATCGGTTTGCCGAGTGCTTGCCATTGCGGTAACCGTTTGTCGTAACTTTCTTTAGAGCTGACACGATTGATATATTCTTGTCCATTGCCGCGATTGATAAAACGCTGACGATATTCATCTAAAGCATCGCGTGTCGGCAGAAATATTTCGTAATCAATGCCGGCTTTATCCAAATGCGGCAAAGACTGCTCAGGATGACACCAAACCAGAATATAATCATATTTACCGATATTTTCTTGAACGGCGGCGACGTAATTATGCGGAAAATCCGGATTGAGTTCCTTTTTTGCAATACCTTGACCTTTAACGGCTTCGGCATCATAATTACTATAATTTTCAATCAGATATTTATACGGCGTAGATTCCAAATCCAAAACGTTCTTATACTTTTTTGCCAGCGTTGTTTTGCCGACGCCGCCGAATCCGGCAATAATCTTCGTCATTTTATATATTCCTTTTCTTCTAAATGCTCTAAAATGTTCTTAAGACAATTTTCGTTTGTTACCTGTATGGTCTGACTGCCGAATGACTTAACTTTCTCTATTATGTTCGCATTGTCGTCAATCCATATAAAATTACGCGCCGGAACACCGAAATACTATTCAAGTTTAGCCACAAAAACCGGTGATTCTTTGGCATAAAAATTACCGTTTTTCTCGGCAAAACGCATATCAAACACCGCAAACGGCAAATTGTCTGCCTCAATATTAAATTTTGCCTTTAATACATGATTTAAATGCGCCAGATTATTTTTGGTTAAAATACAAATCTGACAATTTTTGCTGAGCTTTGATAATTTTTGCAAAATGCCGTCGCTGTCGGCTTTTATGCCGGAATAGTCAATATGCGCCACCATTTTTAAGATAAAATCTTCGGTCGGCACATCAACTTTCTGCGCCACGGAAGCGATATAATTG
>JAFVEP010000042.1 GCA_017475935.1 Alphaproteobacteria bacterium | reverse complement strand
GCTTAAACGTTCATCGATTATTGATTGATATTTTTCTTTTTCTTCTTGATTTTTCATAGAGTTAGCTCCTGTATATGCTAACTCTAACTGTTCCGTTTTAATTGTGCAAAAGGTGTTCCATTTTAAATGTGCAAACACATTAAAAAACTATGGACTTGCGGACTGGCAGCTTTTAGTGTACTTTTATCGGCGTCTGACGCTTATTGTGCGGCTGACGGTGATGAAGTTTGGGATAAATTTTGCTAAAAATGACAACGTTAGTGTCCGTAAGGTCACGTTTACGAATCGTTTCGGTATTGAACTGGTCGGTGATTTATACGAGCCGATCAAAAAAACACCAGAACCGATGGCGGCGATTGCTGTTTCCGGTCCGTTCGGTGCCGTCAAAGAACAGGCTTCCGGACTTTATGCGCAGGAGCTTGCTGACAGAGGATTCGTGACTTTGGCATTTGATCCGTCTTTTACCGGTGAAAGCGGCGGCCAAGTTCGGCATGTTGCCTCTCCGGATATTAACACGGACGATTTCAGTGCGGCTGTAGACTATTTATCAACGTTACCGGAAGTTGATCCGCATAAAATCGGGATTGTCGGTATTTGCGGATTCGGCGGTTTCGGATTGAACGCAGCGGCTCAAGATACCAGAATTAAGGCAACAGTTGCTTCAACCATGTATGATATGACGCGCGTTTCGGCCAAAGGTTATAACGATTCGATGTCTGCCGAAGAACTATATGCTCTGCGCGAAAAATTGAACGATCAGCGCACACAAGATTATAAAAATGCCGCTTTTGCGCCGGCTGACGGACTTCCGGACAAGCTGACCGGTGATGAACCGTTGTTTGTGAAAGAATATTTTGACTATTATAAAACACCGCGTGGGTTTCATCCGCGGTCCATTAATTCAAACGGCCATTGGAATGTTACCTCTAGCTTGTCTTTGATAACGCAACCGATTTTGGCCTATAGCGACACGATTCGCAATGCCGTTTTGTTGGTTCACGGTTCAAAAGCGCACAGCCGTTATTTTTCGGAAGATGCATTTAAAAAACTGCAAGGCGAAAATAAAGAGCTTTATATTGTTGAAGATGCCAATCACGTTGATTTGTACGATAATATGGAAAAAATTCCGTTTGCGAAAATGGAAGAATTCTTCAGAAAATATCTGCGCTAGTCGAAATAAAAGAAAGAGAAAATCTTTAGCGGATTTTCTCTTTCTCCATTCTATCATAAGGGGCTTCCGAACAGAATATTCGAAAACCGAACAATTAATGTATTTCGGACTTATTTCCGGAATACATCTTAAGTATAGAACATAAAAAAATAAAAGTCAATAAAAAATTGCAAAAAATTAAAATACAATTTTTAGTTTGTATTTCTATCGGGTTGTTGAAATGATGCGATTCATTTTGCTCAGCAAAGATTTCGGTTGAATTTTTATATTTTTAAGTATATAATCAACACATAAAAAATATAAATTATAGCGGTATTATGTGCGTTGAAGATTATTAACAGGATCTTTTTCGTTTTCTTTCAAAGGGGAGAAAGATATACATAGTACCCAATCCCCAAAAATAAAAAAAATGAAAAAGATTTTTCTTTTGAGCGCAGCCGTAGCAGCGCTTGTGCTCGCACTTTTATTCTGTGGCAAACAAGTGTTCGATTCCGAGTATGCAGCATTGTATCAGTGCGCGCTGATCGGATCTGGCGTGGCTGCATTTGCCGTCAGTGTTCAGCGGCACTTGCATAACCCGAAGATGGTGCTTGGCACCTTCTTTGGAGGTTTGTTGCCATGCTTGTTCGCATGGCAGACGACAATCGTCTACATTGTAGGCGTGATCGTCCTGTCCATGATGAACAGGAAAGACACTTGGCGTCAGCTGGACGCTTTCTGCCAAGAATAAAAACAAAAGAGGTGTTTTCCGTTATGGAAAGCACCTTTTTTGTTGCCTATCACTTGTTATACCAGACGTGAATTATCAATCGCCGCCTTGACAAACGAAACAAACAGCGGCGCCGGTTCAAACGGGCGTGATTTGAGTTCCGGATGGAATTGAACGCCGATAAACCACGGGTGTTCCGGTCTTTCGACAATTTCCGGCAGATTGCCGTCCGGAGATGTTCCGGAAATAACCATACCGGCTTTGTTGAGGATGTCTTTGTATTTAATGTTTACTTCATAGCGATGGCGGTGACGTTCCGAAATGGTCTTCTTACCGTAAATTTCCGCAACTTTGGAATTTGGTTTTAAAACACAATCGTAAGCGCCTAAACGCATGGTTCCACCCAGATCACCGTCTTTGTGACGGATCTGTTTTGCCCCGTCTTTGTTCCATTCGGTCATTAAGCCGACAACCGGCTCGCAGTTTTCATCCAATTCGGTGGTGTTGGCATTTTTAATGCCGGATAGATTGCGCATGGTTTCAATCACAGCCATCTGCATGCCGAAACAAATACCTAAAAACGGAATTTTATGTTCGCGCGCATAGCTGATGGCGTTGATCATGCCCTGTGTACCGCGCAAACCGAATCCGCCGGGGACGAGAATACCACTGACGTCGTTCAGTATCTCATCAACACGATCTTGTTCCAAACTTTCCGAATCAACCCATTTGATTTTGACCTTATAATGATTGGCAATGCCGCCGTGAATCAGAGCTTCGTGCAGTGATTTATATGCTTCCAAAAGCATCATGTACTTGCCGACAACGGCAATGCGCACTTCCCCTTCCGGAGAACGTAAAATATTCACAATATGCTGCCATTTACTCAAATCCGTCGGCTGATCATAAGCAAGTCCGAAGTGCTTGCAAACCTGCCGATCCATACCTTCGGCAGAATAAGCCAAAGGAACTTGATAGATGCTTGGGGCGTCCATGGCGGTAATGACATTTTCTTCACGAACATTGCAGAAGAGAGCCAATTTCAGTTTTTCGTTGGCCGGAATTTCAATCTGTGTACGGCATAAAATCATATCCGGCTGAATTCCGTATTCCTGTAATTTTTTCACGGAATGCTGTGTCGGCTTGGTTTTAAGTTCGCCGGCCGTCGGAATGTACGGAAGCAATGTAACATGGATAAACATGGTTCGCTCACGGCCGAGTTCGTAGGCCACTTGACGAATGGCTTCCAGGTAAGGCTGTCCTTCAATGTCGCCGACCGTACCGCCGATTTCGCACAACACAAAATCTTCACCGTGGGTATCGGAGAGAATAAAATTTTTTATTTCGTTGGTGACGTGAGGTACCACTTGAATGGTTGAACCTAAGTAATATCCGCGCCTTTCTTTTTCAATAACGCGTTGGTATATTTTGCCGGTGGTGATGCTGTCGGTTTTTTTCGCCGGAACGCCGGTGAAACGCTCATAATGCCCTAAATCCAGATCAGCCTCCGTTCCGTCATCGGTGACAAAAACTTCTCCGTGCTGACACGGATTCATGGTTCCGGGATCCACATTTAAGTAAGGATCAAGTTTGCGCAATCTGACCTTATAGCCTCTGGCTTGCAAAATCGAGGCCAGCGAAGCCGAAGCTAAACCTTTTCCCAGTGAGGAAACAACACCGCCGGTGATGAAAATAAATTTTGAATTTGTTGCTGGAATATCTTCCGCCATTTTTCATTCCTTTTCTATTTAAAAGCGACAAAGGCACTTCTTTGAAAAAGTGCCTTATGTCCGTTTATTTGCCCATATTTTTTATTCCGCTGTCGGTACTTGAGGTTCTGCCGGAGCAGGTGTCTCTTCTGCCGGAATGTTTTGTTCGGCTGCAGGTGTGTCGACAATAGATGTTCTTTTAACCTCTATACGGCTGAAATAAATAGACAAAGCCATACTCAGGCCAAAAAACAGTGTTGCCAAAACGGCCGTGATTCGTGTTAATATATTACCTTTTCCGCGTGCGCTCAGCAAACCGCCGATGCCGCTGTCACCGCCTAAGCCGCTTAAAGCACCGCCGTTAGAGCGTTGCATCAAAATAACGGCAACCAGAAAGATTGCAACAATTAACTGTAAAACTAACAATACTGATCCCATTTTTCATCCTTTCTTATTTTGTAGCATTTTTGGCAATGGCTATAAAGTCATCAGCCTTGAGACTGGCACCGCCGATCAGCGCACCGTCAACATCTGGCAATGAAAGCAACTCGGCTGCATTGGACGGTTTAACTGATCCGCCGTATAAAATACGCATTTTGTTGGCGATTGTCTTGCCGAGCTTTTTATTTAAGGCGGCGCGAATAGCTGCATGAACTTCCTGAACATCAGCCGATGTCGGTGTTTTACCGGTTCCGATTGCCCAAATAGGCTCGTAAGCGATAACCGTATTCTTAGCGTCGGCATCAGCCGGAACAGAGCCGGAAATTTGCTTTTGACATACTTTGATCGTTTCACCTGCATTGCGTTGAGCTTCCGTCTCACCGATGCAGATAACCGTATTCAAACCGGCCGCATGAGCCGCAACGGCTTTTTTATTGATCAGCTCGTTTGTTTCGTGATGATCAACCCTTCTTTCCGAGTGACCGATAATGACATACGTGCATCCCAGATCTTTCAGCATTAAAGGGCTGATATCTCCGGTATGTGCGCCTTTTTCGGCAAAGTGAACATCTTGCGCACCTAAGGCAACTTTTGAGCCGCGGAGGCATTTTTTGACCAAACCGAGCAGAGTAAACGGCGGACAGATCAAAAAGTCACAATCAAACTTTGTTTCTTTTGTTTGTTTGGCAACAGCCTTAGCCAGAGCAGTTCCCTCTGCGGAAAGGCAGTTCATTTTCCAGTTGCCGGCAATGAGTTTTTTTCTTGGCATCTTTTATCCCCAATCTTTAAATATCTTAAAACTGGCCTATTTCTAGCATACAAAAATATATTTTTCTACTAAAAAAGCAGTTTAGACACATATTTATTGTGTTGCATAAATCAATTTAGGATTTGCAATCATAAAATATCTTTCTATAATGAGCAAAAACAACTTTTAAAAGGAATTGAGAATGATTAGTAAGTTAGCCGGTATGCGTGACAGTTGGTTCACGAAAATTATTTTAACCGTAACCGCTTTGAGCTTTATGTCTTTGTTCGGTGTTTCGAGCTATATTAATTCAGCCAACAATAACAAGTCGGTGATTAAGGTCGGTGATATCGAAATATCACAAAGCGAATTTAATTTTCTGGTGCAAAAGGAAATGACAAAGCTTCGGGCGATGGGTTTTGATGATACCGATGAAAATAATGAAAAGAAAAATGAAATCATTAATGCATTGGTTAAATCAAAAGTTGATGAGGCCATTATGCAAAATTTGATGAACAAATATAATGTGGATTTTACCGATTCACTCATTCGTAGCATCATTTTGCAAAATCCGAATTTTTTAAATGCCAATGGTCAATTTGATCATGAAGCATATAAGTGGTATTTGAATCGCTCCAATCAATCCGAACTTGATTATGTTAAACAGATTAAGCTGGACGTTGCTAAAAAGGTGATGATCGATTCTCAGGTGGCTTATGCCAATATTCCTCAGGTTTTGCAAGAACAAATGGAAAAAGTTTTGGGACAGCGCCGGACATTCAAATATATTAAGGTTTCACCGAGCGATGTTCAAATTACGCGCCAGCCGACGAAGGAAGAACTTGACCAATATTATGAGGATATGAGTGAAGAATTTACTGTTCCGGAATCGCGCAACATCAGCCTGATGTTTATTCCTCAGGATAAAATTGAAGCGGGTATTGAGGTTTCGCAAGAGGAAATTGATGCCTATTATAAAGAACATATCGAAGAATATGAACAACCTGCCAAACGCAAAGTTTTACAGCTTGTCTTCGAAAATAAAGAAGATGCCGAAAAAGCTCTGGAACGCCTTGATGCCGGCGAGGACTTTATGAAAGTCGCCGAAGATAACGGACAAAAGGCTGAAGATGTTGATTTAGATTTTGTGGCTGCAGGAGATTTGTCTGAAGAGTTGAGCGAATTGGTCTTTTCTTTGCCGCAAGGTCAAGTTTCGGCCGTGACACCGATTGCCGATACGTGGCAGATTATCAAAGTAACCGATCTGAAAGCACCGGTTACTGTTAATCGCCAGCAGGCCGATGCTGAAATTAAAACTGAAATTCAGCAGGAAAAAGCATATGACGGCAGCTATGAGATTATTGCCGCTATTGAAGATAAATTGGCTGCGGAAACAAGCTTGGAAGATTTGGCGGCATCTTATGGCGTTGCGATTCAAAAGGCGCAGCAGGTTCTTGAAAACGGTGAAGCTGCAGTCGCCGACCAAAATATACGTCCTTTGCTTTCTAACGCAGATGTGATTGATTCGGCTTTCTCTTATAATGAAGGGGAAGTCAGTCAGGTTGTTGAAGATGATAACGGCTTGGTTGTGGTTAGAATAGACGAGATTATTCCGTCTCATATTCAGCCGCGCAAAGAAGCTGAAGCAAAGTTAAAAACATTATGGCGCGAAAATGAAATTGCTGCTATTGTTCAGGAAAAGATCGACAATATAGAGCACGATCTCGAAATGGGCGATTCTTTGAAAGATATTTCCGGCCGTTATAATCTTAATCTGATCAGCACAATGCCGCTTAACCGCGGAGAGTCATTTGCCGATCTTTCTTATGAAAGTATGCGTGAGCTGTTCGCTTTGTCAGTAGATGAACCGAAAATTGTCAGATCCGGAGATGATTATATTGTGGCCGAAACATCCAAAATTATTGATGATCGCGCTTCCTTATCGGAAGAAGACAAAAACTTTTTGATGCAGGCGCTTTATGCGGAACAGTCGCGCGAAATGTCTGATGCCTTGTTGCACGGATTTGCTAAAGATAACAAGATTGAAATTAATTATCATCGTATGGGATTGTCTGATTAATGAAAGTCGTCTTTATGGGAACGCCGGATTTTGCCGTTCCGGCGCTCCATCGCTTAATTAAAGAACATGAGGTTATCTGTGTCTATACGCAAGAACCGAAAATAGCCGGACGGGGAAATAAGATTTGTAAAACACCTGTGCATCTTACGGCGGAACAGTATGGCATAGAGGTTCGCACACCGCGGTCTTTTAAAAGCGAAGAAGAAAGGGAAAAATTCGTTCAGCTTGGTGCCGATGTGGCCGTTGTGGCTGCTTACGGCGTGATTTTGCCTTTGCCGATTATTGAAGCGTATCCGTTGGGATGCCTGAATATTCACGCATCACTGCTGCCACGCTGGCGCGGTGCCGCTCCGATCCAGAGAGCCATAGAAGCCGGCGATGCGCAAAGCGGCGTGACCATTATGCAAGTTGCCCAAGGTTTGGATACGGGGGACATGTTGCTCAAAGGTGAGGTGCCGATTACATCATCGACCACCGGCGGTGTTTTGCATGATGCGTTGGCTGAACTCGGGGCGCAATTGATGAGTGCCGTTCTTGCTGATCCGCAGAAATATACACCGCTTAAGCAGGATGACAGCTTAGCTTGTTATGCTGCGAAAATAGATAAAGCCGAATGTTTGATTGACTGGCGTCTGCCGGCTGCGCAGTTGGCACGGAAAATAAAAGCTTTCAGTCCGTATCCGGGAATGTTCTTTTCTTATCAGGGAGAGCGATTTAAAGTTTTAGATGCTGATGAAAAAGAAGCTTCGGCACAAGCCGGTGAAATAATCGAGGCGCATGATCATCTGGTTGTGGCGTGCGGCCAAAATGCCCTGAACATTAAAATAGTCCAAAGACAAGGGAAAAAAGCGATGCCGATCAGTGATCTTTTACGTGGTTTTTCTTTTGATAAAACAATCAATTTGCAAGCGGAAGATTAATGTCTGATACGCTGTCAAAGTTGCTGTTGGACTGGTTCGCGCAAAACGGACGGGATCTTCCGTGGCGTGTTAAGGGCGGCGCACATTTTGATCCTTACGTGGTTTTTGTTTCGGAAATTATGCTGCAGCAGACGACAGTGCAAACCGTCATTCCCTATTTTTACCGATTTATGGAGCGATTCCCCGATATTTATACCTTGGCGCAAGCTGATGAAGATCAGGTTTATCAATATTGGCAGGGGTTGGGATACTATTCTCGGGCCAGATCTTTGTTGCAGTCGGCTAAAATGATTGTCGGACAGCTGCACGGAAAATTTCCGCAAACAACAAAAGAGGTACAGAAATTAAAAGGTTTCGGTCCATATACTATCGCCAGTTTTTTGGTTTTTGCATTTAATAAGCCGGAGACGGTTGTTGATGGAAATGTGATCCGTATTATTTGCCGCATGTTTGACTTAAGGCAACCCGTAAGCGAAATCGGGGATCTGATTCGGCAAAAAGCGGCGGCATTGACTGATCAAAATAATCCGGCAGATTATGCTTCGGCGATTATGGACTTAGGGGCACTGATTTGTACGCCGAAAAAACCGCAGTGCATGCTTTGTCCTTGGCGGCAATATTGTTGTTCTTGCAATGCTGCTGATGTTGAACAAATTCCCGCACGGACAAAGATTGCTAAAAAAACGATGGACGCCTTTGTTTATATTGTGCAAAATGCGCAAGGGGAATACTTGCTCAGAAAACGCGATGGAAAAGGATTATTATCCGGTTTGTATGAATTTCCGTGGTCGGAGAAAGCCGATTTTTTTGCACACGCCGTGCATACCGATTTAACGGTCAAACATACATTCACGCATATACAGATGACTATGCATATTATGTTGGCGCACAGCGAGCAGGCGGCTGTGCAAGGCTTTTTTGTCAGCAAGGATAAAATTCAAGATTACGCCTTATCCACTCTGATGAAAAAAGTGTTGCAGAAGGCAGAAAAAATAGCATCAAAATAAGGCTTTTTATAAGGTATTTTTTAGCGCTAAAAATACCAGAAGTAATAGATATTACAGCTTTTGTTATCTTTGCATGCTTGGCAGAATCGAGCAATATCGGATGGGGTTGTGGAGTTTCGCAAGCAATGAGGAGTACCGGTCGCACAAAATTTATCGCCCCAGCTTTGAGCTGTATATCCTTGAGTTTTATATCCTTCATCGTTGCGAATTTGAATACGCTTTAAAGAAGAATGGAAGGACGTGGCTGTTTGGTACAAATTAACGCATTGTTCAAAGGCATTGCCATTGTTGAGGTAAATGTAAAAGCCGAGCTGAGCATCTACGGAATGTGCATTTATCCAGAAAAAAGCCCTATTTTTGAAAACGTCATAAATATATTGTGAACCATCTTTGATCATCTCTTCGGGAATCCAGCCGAGATCCTTGAAAACACGTGTATGGTCTCCTGTTTGGAAATCGGACTTGCTGGCGGAGAGTGCGCTATACTGCGTTTCAATGGTAGCCAAAATAGTGCTGATTTGCTTGCGCTGTTTGTTCAAAAGGTGGCGGCGCATGGCATGAGAATAGCCGGTGATTGAGCCGACGG
>JAFVEP010000041.1 GCA_017475935.1 Alphaproteobacteria bacterium | reverse complement strand
GCTGGACAAGGTGACGCGCAGCGCCGCGAAAGGGATGACGTTAAAAAAAGGCGTGCCGTGCGAGCGATGATATTTTCTCTATTAAGTCATGCCTATTTTTCGACAAAGGAGAAAAATTCAAGGCATCTTCAATATTTTTTTATAGATTTCACCAGAATGATCAAACGGGATTGAAGAGAGGAAGAATAACAATAGAGCGAAGGAAAGCTTCTCGACTATTATCAATCTCAAGGAATAAACGATAACTATCCGCAGTACGGTATGGACTTTTGGGGTGATGAGGAAAACTATATTACGGCAAATATATAACAAGAATTTATTTTATCATATATAAAACAACTCATTGATGCTTAAGCGACGTATTTGTACGAAAGTAAGATACATAAGGGAAAACTCGTTTTCGTAATTAAATTTGTCGCATAATGTATATTATGTATAGTTTTATCCAGAACATCAAGGATTAAAGAATTGACGCGCTGATTAATTGCTTTGTATACATATCTTGCGGATTCTCGAAAATTTGTTTCACTGATCCTTGTTCGATAATCTTTCCGTTTTTCATAACCATTACGTGATCCGAAATAGCACGTACGGCAGCCATGTCATGCGATATAAAAATATAGGACATCCGGAGTTGTTTTTGCAATTTTTTCAAAAGTTCGATAATTTGAGCTTGAATGGTTACATCGAGTGCCGACGTCGGCTCGTCCAAAATCAAGACTTTCGGTTTTAATATTAAAGCTCGAGCCAAAGCGATACGCTGTCTTTGACCTCCGGAAAATTCATGCGGATATTTATCTAATATATCTTCAGTCAATTCAACCGCTTTTATAATATCTATAATACTGTGCAAACGTTCATTTTCCGTCATTTTCGGAAAATGTACAGATAACCCCTCACCAACGATATCACGGATTCTCATGCGAGGATTCAAAGCATTATACGGATCTTGGAAAACAATCTGAACGTCTTTTGAGAACTGTTTAATTTCATCGAATAACATGTTGTTATTTATATATATTTTGCCTTTATGTTTAACCAGGTTAACCATAGCCATAGCAAGTGTTGTTTTACCGGATCCTGATTCGCCGACGACCCCCAATGTTTCCCCTTGCCTGATTTCCAAGCTGATTTGATCAACGGCATACAGATATTGAACAACATTTCCCCACATGTTTTTTTTCAAAGGAAATTTAACTTCAATTTTTTCCGCTTTAAGAGCAACTTCATTTCTAAAATTTTTCTTTTTATTCAATGATAAATTTGATGAAATTAATTTTTTAGTATAACTGTTTTGCGGATCCTCGAATATTTGTTTGGCAGATCCGTATTCGACAATTTCCCCATGATGCATCACAGCAATATGATCAGCAATTTTATGCACTAATCTCAAGTTATGACTGATGAATATAATCGACATATTTAATTGTTGCTTTAGATGAAGTAACAAATCAATAATTTGTTCTTGAACCGTAACATCTAAAGCTGTTGTCGGTTCATCGGCAATGAGTATTTCCGGTGAATTTGCGATAGCCATAGCGATCATAACGCGTTGCCTTTGTCCGCCGGAAAGTTCAAACGGATAAGCATTGATTTTTTGTTCCGGTTGAGGAATATTGACCGACTTAAGCAAATCAAGAGTCATTTTCCGCGCTTCCTGCTTACTCTTTTTTTGATGCAGCATAATGCTTTCTTCAATCTGCCGGCCGATTTTATGTAACGGATTTAACGAAGACATCGGTTCTTGAAAAATAAATGAAATTTTGTTTCCGCGAATATGTTGTAATTCGGCATCGGTCAGTGTAGCCATTTCTTTTCCGTGAAACTTTATAGAGCTTTCCGTCGATATTTCGGCTTTTGGATACGGCAACAAACCTAAAACAGACAATGCCGTTACTGATTTTCCCGAGCCGGATTCACCGACTATTCCTAAAATTTCGCCGTTTTTAAGGTTTAAATTGATATGCTTAACTGCATGAAAACACGCATTTTCTCTATTATGAAAGTCAATAGATAAGTTTTTAATTTCCAGCAGGTTTGTCATTGGTTGTTTTTCCTCGTATCAAAAGCATCACGAACCCCCTCACCGATAAAAATAAGCATAGAGAGTAAGCCGGATAAAACAATAAAAATACTCAAACCTATCCATGGAGCTTGCAAGTTATCTTTACCTTGCCGCACCAAATCGCCGAGAGACGGATATTCCGTCGGTAATCCGAGACCGAGAAAATCAAGCGCACTGAGTGACGTTATAGCCTCTGCCATGATGAATGGAATGAATGTAATTGATGTAACCAGTGCATTCGGCAATATATGTTTAAATATGATGCGGAAATTGCTCACGCCGAGTACTTTGGCTGCTTTCACAAATTCAAAGTTACGCAATCTTAAAAATTCAGCGCGTACCATTCCTGTCAGACCGGTCCATGAAAACAAGAGCAAGATCAGCAATAAACTTAGAAACGTCGGATAAAAAACGCTGGCAATAATAATCAAAATGAACAATTGCGGAAGAGAATCCCAAATTTCAATAAAACGTTGGCATATCAAATCGGTTTTTCCGCCGAAATATCCTTGTATTGCGCCGATAAAAATACCGATCACGGAAGAGAAAACAGTTAGTAAAAAGGCAAAAACAACCGAAATCCGAATACCATAAAGCAATCGCGCTAAAACATCTCGCCCCTCCTCATCAGTTCCCAGCCAATGTTTTTTATCCGGTGCCGAAGGGGTTGATTTTTCTAAATAATAGTCCACCGTATTAAAAGAATAAGGAACAATGGTTTTGATATACCATCCGTTTTGTCGGATATTGTGTAATATATCTTGATCATTGTAATCAGCTTCCGTTAAAAAATCACCGCCGAAAAATTGATCGGAATACGTGGCTGCTATTGGAAAGTAATATCCGTTATTATATTTTACAATCAAAGGCTTATCATTAGCAATTAATTCAGAAAATAAAGAAAAAATGAATATACTCATAAAAAGCAGAAAAGATCTGTATGCTCGTTTATTTTTCTTAAATATCTTGATTTTCTCTGCAATATACATCTATTTTTTCTTTAATATCCGAAGTCTACGACAATTTTTCCCTAATCAACTTGTTAACAACCGTCGGATTAGCTTTTCCTTGAGAAGCTTTAATCGTCTGACCGACAAACCAGCCGAGTAAATTGACCTTACCGTTTTTATATGCGGTCACATTATCCGGATTTTAAGCGATCACTTGATCAATGATTTTTTCGATTTCAGATGTATCCGTTACCTGTTTCAGGCCTTTTTCTTCAACGATTTTTTCCGGATTTTCTCCTGTTTCGCTCATTATTTCAAATACATCTTTAGCAATTTTTCCGGAAATAACGTCTTTGGAAATCAATTCTACCAACGCACCGAGATTTTCTGCACTGACCGGACTGTTTTGGATATCACACTTTTTCTTGTTCAACATAGCAAAAAAGTCCCCCATCATCCAATTGGCAACCTTTTTAGCATCATGTCCTTGGGCGGCCTTTTCGAAAAAGTCGGCGGTTTCCTGATTTTCACAGATAACCATAGCATCATACGCTGTCAGACCGAGTGTTTCAATAAACCTTTTTTTCTTGGCATCCGGCAATTCAACCATGTCTTGACGTACTTTTTCGATAAATTCATCGGATAAAATCAGCGGCGGCAAATCCGGCTCCGGAAAATATCGATAATCATGGGCAAACTCTTTTTTACGCATAACTTTTGTTTGTCCGGTTGACGGATCAAACTGACGCGTTTCTTGTTCAACAGTTAAGCCGTTTTCATATTGTTCAATTTGTCTTTTAGCTTCATTTTCAATGGCTTGCATAACAAATTTCACACTGTTGACGTTTTTCATCTCACAGCGTGTTCTGAGCTCATCAGTACCGAATGGTCTTACCGAAACATTCACATCGCAGCGCATTGATCCTTCGTCCATATTACCATCACATGTTTTGAGATAACGGAGAATAGATCGTAATTTTCTCAAAAACGCGCCGGCTTCTTCCGGTGCTCTGAAGTCCGGCTTGGTAACGATTTCCATCAAGCCTATGCCTGCTCTGTTCAAATCAATATAGCTTTTTGTCGGACTCAGATCGTGAATTGATTTTCCTGCATCTTGCTCAATATGCATGCGCTCAATACGGATATCCTTTTCGGAACCGTCACTGAGATCAATTTTAACTTTTCCCTCGCCGACGATAGGATATCTGAATTGGGTAATTTGGTAATCAGTCGGCATATCGGCATAGAAATAATTTTTCCGCGAAAATTCAGAATATTTATTAATTTTTGCCTGCAAGCCCAAACCTGTTTTAACTGCCTGAAAAACACAATGCTCATTTAAGGTCGGTAGCATTCCCGGCATTCCGGCGTCAACAAAAGACACATTGACATTCGGATCATCACCGAATTCTGTTGAAGCACCGCTGAAAATTTTGGACTGCGAAATAATTTGGCAATGTATTTCCAATCCGACAATCACTTCCCATTTACCCTTAGGCGTTTCAATAACATATTCAGACATTTTATAACCTTTCAAAACCGGCATCTTCTTCGATTTTTGCCGCCACATTCAAAATTGTTCCCTCATCGAAAGGTTTACCGATCAATTGCATACCGAGCGGCAAACCATTCGCGGCTAATCCGATCGGCAAACTCATCGCCGGCAGTCCCGCTAAATTAACCGAGACTGTAAACACATCGTTTAAATACATGTTAATCGGATTTTTCAACATTTCCTTATCCCCGATCGGAAATGCCGTAATCGGTGATGTCGGCGTTAAAATAACATCGCATTGTTCAAAAGCCTTCATAAAATCATCGTGGATCAAACGACGCATTTTCTGTGCTTTCAGGTAATAGGCATCGTAATATCCGGCAGATAAAACATATGTTCCGATCATAATCCGCCGTTTCACTTCGGCACCAAAACCCTGTGTTCTGGTTTTGATATACAGCTCATCCAGATGACAATCTCCCGATGCTCGATAACCATAACGTATTCCGTCATATCTGGCCAGATTGGATGACGCTTCGGCCGGCGCTAAAACATAATACGTTGCCAGAGCATATTGGGTATGCGGTAAGGAAATTTCTTTCACAATAGCTCCCCTTGCTCGTAACATTTCTGCTGTTTTATCCCAATAAGCAGCAACTTCCGGATTCAATCCTTCCGGACGATATTCTTTAGGCATACCGACCACTAAACCTTTGATATCTTCATGCAGAAAGCGCACAAAATTCGGAACATCAGTCGGATAAGAAGTGGAATCTTTTGCATCATAACCGGACATACTTTCAAGCAAAAGCGCACAATCCGTCACATCTTGAGCTATCGGTCCGGCCTGATCTAAGGATGATGCAAAAGCGATAATACCATACCTTGAACAACGGCCGTATGTCGGTTTTATTCCGCTACAACCGCAGAAAGCTGCCGGCTCACGTATTGATCCGCCGGTATCCGTTCCCGTTGCGCCGGCACATAAATGCGCTGCCACAGCCGCAGCAGAACCGCCTGATGAACCGCCCGGTACCAGATCAACATCTTTGCTCCACGGATTAACAACCGGACCAAAAGCACTGGTTTCATTGCTGCCGCCCATGGCAAATTCATCTAAGTTCAATTTTCCGAGAAAAACAGCTCCGTCGTTTAACAGCTTTTCTGTCACGGTTGACTCGTAGGGCGGAACAAAATTACCCAGCATATGAGAGGCTGCGGTCGTACGTATATCTTTGGTGCAGAATAAGTCTTTAATGCCCAGCGGAATACCTTCTAAAGGGCGCGGTGTTCCTTTAGCATAATTTTGATCAGCGGTTTTGGCTTGTTCTAAAGCTCTCTCGGCACAAACCGTAATATAAGCATTGTATCGTTCCGCTTGATCTATATTTTTCAGATATGCTTTAGTTAATTCGGTGACCGAAAAGTTTTTCTTCTTTAATTCATCCAATGTTTCATGTATGGTCAATTTGGTTATATCTGTCATTGTCTACTCCATTACCTTCGGAACGGCAAAATAATCATATTCGGCAGCCGGTGCATTTTGCAAGATTTTTTCTCGATAATTGCCGTCAGTTACATTGTCTTTGCGCAACTTAATTTGTATATCGTTCACCGATATAAGCGGTTCAACATGGTCTGTATCGATTTCATTCAGATTTTCAATCCATGACATAATTTTATTAAACTCATCTTGTGTTGCCTCAATTTTATCTTCATCGACGCTCAAACGTGATAAAAAGGCTATTCTTTTGACGGTTTCTTGATCTATTGACATTATTCAACTCCGCATTACATATTCAAATTAAAAGGTATGAGCACTGTATCATATTGCAAGCGATTGAGAAGTTTTAAGTAAGACATATCAACAGTTGAAATATCCTTCAACTTCAGCATGGATACATTGTTTTGAAAAATGATTTCACGCAATTTTTCACTAAAACTTTTACTTTTAGGATAAACGTGCAACGCAAATTTTTCATTTTTACCGATATGAGAAAGGATGATCGCTTTTTCAAAAGCCTTATCATAACCGCCCGTTTCATCGACAAGCCCGAGTTTAAGGGCTTGATCGCCCGTCCATACACGCCCGCGGGCAATGGTATTGATATCTTGATGTAGTTTTCTTTTTTCAACCACTTTAGCCGTAAAATCTGCATAGACTTCATCAAGCGATTGATTGAAAATCGCAAGTTCTTGCGGCGAAAATGAAGTATTCATACTCAAAATATCGGCATGATCACCGATCTGAATTTTTGCCCAGTGAACATTAAATTTTTTCCAAAAATCCGCCAAAACAAATTTTCCGCCCAAAACACCGATAGATCCGGTTATGGTTGTCGGTTCAGACACAATATAATCTCCGGCCAGAGAAACAAAGTAACCGCCGGACGCCGCGTATCCGGATTGAGAGATAATAACAACCGCATTTGTTTTCTGCTTAAAAGCTAACAAACTTTGATAAATATCATCAGCGGCGTTGTAACTTCCTCCAGGGCTGTTAATACGAATAATCAAAGCCTTAAGATTATCTATTTTACCTATTTTATCAAGATATTTCGCAACCTCGCGACTACTGATGGATGCTTCACCGTCGATATCTGATGTATCTTCTCCGTCATGAATGACGCCGCTTAGGTTGAGCAGAGCAATCGCCGGCATATCTCCTCGATTATAAGTAATTAACGAAGCATAGTCATTGACATCAACGTAGTTCTTAACTTTTTTTAAGGCCAGAGCTTCTTTCACTTCATTCCAATATAATTCTCCGGTTATCAAACCGTATTTTTCTGCATCGGTTGATTTGATCGGCGCATTGTTCATATACTTGCGTAAAACATCTTGATCGATTTTCCTGTTTTGTGCAATATCCGTCAGCATGACATTGACAAGGCTATCGGCCAGATCATGCATATTGCTTCTGACTTCTTCCGGAATTTTGTTGTCCGTAAAAGACATCATTGCCGACTTATATTCGTAACGGGAATAAAATTGCGGACTGATGCCGAATTTATCCAAAAGCTGACGGATAAAAGGCATTTCAATACTGATACCGGTTAATCCCAGATAGGTATGCGGCTGCATATATATTTCATCAAAAAAACTGGCCAGATAATATTCTTTGTTTCCTTGTCCAAAAGGCCCAAACCCTTGAGAAAATACATATGTTTTCTTGCCGCTGGATTTAAATAATTCAATGGCATGGGCGACATCTTGAATTTGTGCAAAATCAAGATTGGACGTATTGATTTTAGCGACAATTCCTTGAATACGATCGTCTGTCGCTGCATATTCAATAGCTTGAATCAAGGAAAATAAGCTTGTTTCTTTCCGATCAAAAATTTCATCAACAATGCCGCTGACCGGAACTTCTCTGTAAGTTTCTGAAAAATCAACAACCAGCACGGAATGATTTTCAATTTTGTTTCCGGAATGACTAATTTTAAAAATACAGAATCCTAATGAAGAGATGATTACTATCCCTCCGATGACACAGCAGAGTGAGAGGATCATTTTTTTCATTTTACGCACAATATTCTTCATAGCCTTCCTACTCATTTAGCTAAAAATTTTTCGACATACGGGTATTTCTCCACTGCTTCAGCGTTCAGCTCTTTACACTTGCTTTCAATTGCATTTTCCAATTCACTCATAAACGCTTCTTTTGTTTTACCTTTAGCACTTATCGGTGGTAAAAATTCAAATACAGCCGTCCCCGGATAGCGCAAAAAGGAATTTTTCGCCCAAAACAGTCCGGTATTAACGGCAACCGGTACAACTGGAAGATCCAAATTTTCCGCCAAGAACATAATGCCTGATTTATAGCCTTTTGTTGTTCCCGGCTGACAACGCGTTCCCTCTGGGAAAATGACGACCGGTCTCCCCTTGTCTGTTCTTTTTTTCACTTCAGAAAGCATATGCTTCATGGCACTGGCGCCGCCTTTGCGATTGACCGGAATCATGCCGTAAAAATATTGCGCCCAACCGAAAAAAGGCATGAAAATGAGTTCTTTTTTCAAAATATAGGTTGTTGTCGGTGCAAATTGGGTAAAGGAATACGTCTCCAAAGCAGATTCATGTTTACAAGCATAAATAACATTGCTGGACCTTACATTTTCACGGCCGCGAAAGGCAAATTTTATGCCACCGATGCTATGAACCCAAAACAAAGCAATCGGCATGATCACTTTATCCCAATAAAAAATGGTCACTTTCTGCGGAAACAAGGCAACCGGCAACTGAATAATGCACCCGATTCCCAATGTGGCAAAAAATAGAAAATTGCATAACAAAGATCTGATGTATAACATGACTATTCTCCTGTTAAGGATTGAAACATATTGCGGATGATTACGAATAAAAATTTGTTGTATTCCGCGGCAAAGAGACGGCAGGTTCCCCACGACTGCCACCAGTTATGAGCAACATTTTCCGAATAAACCGGATGAATGATGATCTTAACCGTTTTGTGGTAAGCAGAAAGTTCCGCCAAACTACGCGGCACATGATAGTTAGAGGTGACAAAACGCATGGATCGGATATGGTTTTTACGTATCCAACGGGCAATTTCAGAAGCGTTTTCAATTGTGTTTGTTGCTTGATAGCCCAATTCAATTTTATCCTTATATTCGGTTTTGACGAAAGATTTATCCAGAATATCTTGGACATTGGTTGCCTTAGCAACACCTGAAATGAACAATTTTTCAGATAAATGCTCATTAAGAAGCCGAATGCCTTCGGATATTCGGTTACGTCCTCCCGTCACCACGACAATGGCATCCGTTTTAGTTGAGATATCTGTTTGAAAATGGTTAATTGCATGATCAAACCCAAAAAAACCGCACAGCCACATTCCCGATAGAATGGCGATAGCACACAATATAATTTTATATGCCCGTCTGTGACACATCATACCATTTTTTCCAAATTTTTCCGTACCGTATAATATGACGTGATCATGGCATATAATGATGAAAAGAGCGGCGTTATCAACATTAAACACCATGCCAATGTTGACAGATGCGCTCCGTTAAGCAATCCGCTGCCGGTCGAAATACCGTATTTTCCGACAAAGATAATGCTCGGAATAGCAACCATCAAACCGATGATACCGGCGAAAAAGCCGATTTTGGCGTAGCTTTTGGCATATTGTTTGGCAATGTAATCATCTTTGGCACCGACAATATGCAGAATTTCAATGGAATTCAGATTAATATTCAGGCTCGTTCTCGCCGAATAATAGATCGAAAAAGCACAAATCGCCACAACCATAAGCAAAACGGCAACCGCCAATACGCGCAAAGAGTTGGCAAATTTAATCAATCTGTTGAGCCATAACCGATGGTTATCAATTGAAGCATTCGGCGATATATTTCTAAGCCCTCTGGTAATTTCATCATAGTTCAGTTCGGCTCCTTTCGCTAATTTAACATCCAACAACTGAGGAATCGGTAATGAGGAAACATCAACTTTATTTCCCAGCCACGGAATCATCAAGCGCTCAATCGCCTGTTTATCTAACACACGAACACTTTCCACGCCGGAAACCTGTTCCATAAACTGAAGCACTTTATTTTTTTGCTCTTCGGTTTTCTGTGTATCAACGTGTTTATCTTCCCCTTCAACAGGAATAATTTGAACAGTGACTGATCCGCTGATGTCTTTTTCCCAGCTGCCGGCCATAGAATTGACGGCCATAACAATCGCCAGAACCACCACAAACAGATACATATATATGGAAGAAAGAACGTACATAAAGACGGAGGTATCTTCGTCCTCTGTCGGAATTTCATTTCTTTTTTTCAAAAGCCAGTCTTTTTTCATTTCATTTTTCCTTTTGCCTATATGTGTTTCAGCGGCGGATACAGTTTTGCCGATTGATTATTCAAATCAATTCTTTGATAATTGTATGAAGAGGTCAGTTGTTCGTTATGGGTAGCAATAATAACAGTCGTACCGACCTTGTTTAACTCTACAAAGAGCCGCATCAATTTATCGGCAATTTCTGCATCAACACTTCCGGTCGGCTCATCGGCAAACAAAATATCCGGACGGTTAATGACCGCACGAGCAATCGCTACACGTTGTTTTTCACCTCCGGACAAAGTGCTGCATGTCTTATAGATGCTTTTGTGTAATTCCACCCATTGCAACAGCTCTGATACACGCTTATAGATTTCCTTTTCATGCATGCCTCGAACTCTGAGCGGCAAGGCAATATTATCAAAAACAGTCATATGCTCCAACAATCTGAAATCTTGAAAAACAACACCTATACGTTGTCTCATCAATGACAAAGTATCACGATTCGAAAAGTTTATATTGTTTCCGAAAACTTTTAAAATCCCTTTGCTTGGTTTTTTTATCAAGTATAGCATGCTGAGCAATGTTGTCTTTCCGGCACCGCTCTTTCCCGTTACAAACGTAAAAGATCCGGCGTCTAAGGATATTTGTACATCTTTCAGAATATCTTCATTATCGTATCCGACTGCAACGTTTTGCAATTCGATAATGGGACGGGTTTGATTTTCGCTTTCTATCATATAGCCTCCTAATCACTGGCGATCAGTGTACAACAATATTATATTTAATAAAATACTTTTTTTCGTTGCTTCTGCATAATTTTAGAATATAGTGTAAAAAAAAGGGGTTGATATGTTAATAAGTTGTCCGAAATGCAAAGCGGTATATTCAATTTCCGACAGCAATATACCGAGTGAAGGAAAAAAATTCAAGTGCGCCGAATGTGAAAAAATTTGGACGGTATATCCGGCGGATGTGCAAACGGATATCGAAAAAGAATCCTCTGTTGCACAAAATGAAACATCTGTTGTGCAAAGTGCTGAAACGACGGAGCAGCAGCAAACCACTGTCGACAATAATGACTATATGGATGAGATGTTTCAACGTCTATCGGCTGATACAAAGGGACTTTTCGATGCCGGCAATAACAACTCTCAAATCAAATTAAAACAGATTAAACGCAAGTTTGATTTGCTCTTCTCTCCTATTCTTATTAATTTGCTTCTGATTCTCCTTCTTTTTCTGGTCGGATTGTCGCTTATGTATTTCAACAGATATGATGTTGTACGTTTGGTTCCGAGAATGGAAAATTTCTATCAAACATTAGGAATGGAAGCCTTATATCAAGGGCGTGATCTGCATTTCAAAAATGTGCAGATTTCACACTTGGAAGAAGCAGGTAAACACTATATTGAAGTCAAAGGACAAATTATCAATACCGGAAAATATAAAATTCATGTTTTGCCGATCCGTGCCTCACTTAAAGATGAAAATGATAACATAACCGATGAAATCGTTAAAATTCTACCGATGAAAAATCTGAAACCGAAGTTCATGACATTGTTTAAATTAACCCTTAAAAATAAAGTTCCTACGCCGCAAACATTCCACCTTTCTTTTGATGCAAATTATGAAAAACAACTCGAATTGGAACGGTTGCAAAAAGAAAAAGCGTAAAAAGAACGCCAGAAAAAGAACATAAACTTGAATTTTAACTTCGGATCTGATAACTATATCAATAATTTTTAGGAGAAAAATATGTTAAGAGAAAATTTGCAAAACAGCTTGAAAGAAGCTATGAAACAACATGACACAAAAAGCGTTAATGCCATTCGTCTCATTATCGCCGGCCAAAAAGAAAAAGACGTCGAAGCACGCGGTAAAGGTCGTGAGCAAGCTTCAGATGCCGAACTCTTGGCGATGATGCAAACAATGATTAAACAGCGTAACGAATCCATTAAAATATATACTCAGGGAAACAGACCTGATTTGGCCGCAAAAGAACAGGATGAAATAGATGTCATTATGCGTTTTTTACCTCAGCAGATGGATGCTCAAGCGGTAGAACAAGCCATTCGGGCAGCTATTCAAGAATCGGGGGCTTCTTCCATCCGTGATATGGGAAAAGTTATGGCGTTGCTTAAGGAAAAGTATGCCGGTCAAATGGATTTTGCATCAGCTTCGGGAGTGATTAAAGAACTTCTGGCTTAACAAAATGAGTGACGATTTTCCGAAATTTCTTGATGAACTGCGTGCCAGAATTTCTCTGGTAGATCTGGTTAGTGAAAAAGTAAAAATCACCAAAAGAGGGCGTGAATATCTGGGGCTATGCCCTTTTCACCAAGAAAAAACCCCCTCTTTTACGGTCAATGAAAGCAGAGGTTTTTATCATTGCTTCGGATGCGGCGCGCATGGCGATATCATTGGTTTTTTGATGCAAGCGGAAGGACTTTCCTTCATGGAGGCTGTGCAAAAACTGGCCCAAAGGGTTAATTTGCCCATTCCGAATTTGTCACCGGAAAGCCGCGCTGCTGCCGCTAAACGCAAATCATCATATGAAATCATGGAAATGGCAGCTGCATTTTTTGAAAAAAATTTATGGTTACCTGTCGGCAATGAAGGATTAAAGTACTTAAAATATGAACGGCATTTTTCTGACGAAACCATCAAAAAATTCCGTCTTGGATATGCCCCGACAAACAATGCCCTCAAATCTTTCCTATCCTCTAAGGGCGTATCGGAAAGGGAAATGGTTGATTTAGGATTGATTGCCTATTCGGAAAACAAACAAAGCCCAGCCCATGATTTTTTCCGCAACAGAGTGATTATTCCGATTACGGATAAAAACAAAAATATGATTGCTTTCGGTGGTCGAATACTGAGTAAATCACAGCCTAAATATCTCAATTCTCCCGAAACACAGATTTTCAATAAACGGAAAATTCTTTATAATCTGAATTTTGCGCGTGAGGCGTCTTATCATCAAAAACGCCTTATCATATGCGAAGGTTATATGGATGTTATTGCGTTGGACAGTTTTGGCTTTGAATATGCCGTTGCACCGCTCGGTACGGCATTGACAGAGGAACAAATTCTTGAAGCATGGAAGATATGCCCCGTACCGACTCTATGCTTTGACGGTGACAAAGCAGGAATTAATGCGGCCATACGTTCAATAGATCGCGTTTTGCCTTTGTTGCGTGCCGGCTGTTCCGTGAACTATATCTTTTTGAAAGAAAAGAAAGATCCGGATGAATTGTTACATACACTCGGTCCTGATGTATTTGAAAGATATTTAAGCCGAGCCAAACCTTTGGTTGATATATTATGGCATAAATGTAAAATGAACAAAGGAATCGATACGCCGGAGCAGAAAGCACTCATCGAAAGTGAAATCTATACGGAAATCAATAAAATTAAAGATGAAAAAATCCGCAGCTATTATATACAAGAAATGAGAAGCCGCATCTATAATACTTTCGGAAAAGGATCCGTTTATCGTAACAACGTTTCCAATAAAAAGTCGCAGCCAAGCAAGCACGGATATAATTTAGTAAAAAAGCCGCCGCTTTCAGATTATATTCTGCGTAACATTGTCGCTTCCATGCTCTTATATCCGGAACTTATCCGCTATTATACGGATAAACTGAATGCGTTTGAACTTGATCAATCCGAAATGTCCAAAATTTTAATAGATATTATCGAAATTTTTCAGAATGAACAAAATATTGATAAGGATATATTAATCGAAAAGATTAACTTAAATCATGCAAATGAAATTAAAAATCTGTGGGAATTATCCATGTTTCAACAGCAGAAAACACCTATTCTAGAGCTTAAACAATTGATTGATACCGGATTGAATGAAATTCAACTGAAACAATTAAATGCCGAAATTAAAGAATGTATGCAGTTAATGCAAAAAAATCCGGAAGATTCCGAAAGATTAAATAAACGTTATCAATATCTTTTGCAAGAGCGTCTCTCCCTTCTCTCCTGATATATCAAAAAAACTATGTTTATATTGAAAAGCATATATTGACAAATTAATTAAAATTATCTAATAATACTTTGCTAGCAATTTTAGGATTCTGTTGAAGAATTAAAATCGATTTTAAGGAACGTTATGTCAGAAAAAAATACTCAAGATTTGTATGAAGACGACACATCTGTTGCCGCCGATAGCGACGCTTCGGTTGCAGCCATTCGCGGTTTGATCGCTAAAGGCAAAAAGCACGGTTTTATCACTATGGAAGAGCTGAATAAAGCCTTGCCTTCCGATCGTTTGTCTTCCGATAAAATAGAAGATATCATGTCTGAATTTTCGGAAATGGGAATTAATGTCGTATCAGATGCGGAAAGTGCCGAAGAAGATAATGAGGATGATGCATTTGAATATGATGATACCGAAAATGATAACGAAAGTGAAGAAAGCGGCAATATTGACAGTAAAGACATAAGCCGTTCGGATGATCCGGTACGCATGTACTTAAAAGAAATGGGAATGGTTGAATTGCTTTCTCGCGAAGGCGAAATAGCCATTTCAAAACGCATAGAAGCCGGTAAAACAGTCATGATCGGCGGACTCTGCGAAAGCCCGCTTACCTTAAAGGCAATTGCCGATTGGCGCGATGAACTGGTTGCCGGAACAATGCAACTCCGTGATATTGTGGATCTGGAAATGATGTATGGCGACGACTCGGAAGCCATGGTATATGATGACGACATCGAGTCTGCAAATGTCGAGGATCTGGAAAAAGTTACAAAAGAGCTCAATGAAAGCAGTCTGGATGACATTGATGATGATTTGGATGCGGAAATTGATATAGATAACGATGTATCGTCAGACGAGATGGATGAGGCCGATGCGGAGGACGCTGAATCCATGAATGATGAAAACAGCTTGGAAAATAATGAAGACGACAGTGAAGGCGGTGTTCATAATACAACCTCTGTTTCCATGATGGAAAGTATGCTGCTGCAACCTGTGTTGGATACATTGGATAAGATTTCGGGCTATTACGATAATTTGAAAAAAATTCAAACTCAAAGAATGGCCTCGATTTTATCCGGAAGAAAAACTCTGCCGTCAACCGAAAAGCGTTATCTTGCACTGAAAAAGGAATTGGTTGAACTCATGAGTTCAATTCACTTAAACAGTACGCGCGTTGAAAAACTTGTTGAACAGCTTAATGAGATGAATAATCGCTTGATGGGACAGGAAGGTAAACTGCTTCGCTACGCTCTTTCATGCAAAATTAAACGTGAAGATTTTCTGGATGTCTATCAAAAATCGGAACTGGATCCGAACTGGTTAGATAAAGTTGACTTAAAGAAAAATAAGAACTGGGCCGCGTTCGTTGATAAATACGGGGCTGAAATTAAAGAAATTCGCGATAGCATCGCTCAAATGTCAAAAGAATGCGGACTGCCGATCAGTGAATATCGTAAGATGGTAGATACCATCAAAAAAGGTGAACGTGAAGCTGAACGCGCCAAAAAAGAAATGATTGAAGCCAATCTCAGATTGGTTATTTCGATTGCCAAAAAATACACAAACCGCGGTATGCAGTTTTTGGATCTTATTCAAGAAGGCAATATAGGATTAATGAAAGCAGTTGATAAATTTGAATATCGCCGCGGTTATAAATTTTCAACCTATGCCACATGGTGGATACGTCAGGCAATTACCCGATCTATTGCGGATCAGGCGCGTACCATTCGTATTCCGGTTCATATGATTGAAACCATCAACAAACTGGTTCGTACATCACGCCAAATGCTTTCTGAAATGGGCCGCGAACCTGTGCCGGAGGAATTGGCAAAACGTTTGTCCATGCCTTTAGATAAAATCCGTAAGGTTATGAAAATAGCCAAAGAACCGGTTAGTTTGGAAGCCCCTGTCGGCGATGAAGAAGATTCGTCTTTAGGTGATTTTATTGCTGATGAGAGTGCTTTGCAGCCGTTAGAAACAGCAATTCATACGAATTTAAGAGAAACATGTACGCGCATTTTATCTTCTTTGACACCGCGTGAAGAACGTGTGTTACGGATGCGTTTCGGAATTGGTATGAATACCGATCACACTTTGGAAGAGGTCGGCAAACAATTTAATGTGACGCGTGAACGTATTCGTCAGATTGAAGCGAAGGCTCTGCGTAAATTAAAACACCCTAGCCGTTCGAAAAAGCTCAGATCGTTTTTGGATCAATAACCGAATTAAAAAAAACTCCTCGATTTTTCGAGGAGTTTTTCTTAAATAGCCACACAACATTTGAACCAAAGAAGAATAATAATCAACCAGATCCAACTGTTGCGCAAAAATCTGAGACCATCTCTGACACTGGGTTCTCTATAACCCTCTATGGCTGCATCATGATAACCTTGTAAATACCAATACCAACTATATATACTGAAAAGAGCTGCACCGAGGGCTTGCTCAAATTTCCAAAAAAGGAGCAGTATGATGACAAGAATATTGATACAGGCAATCATATGGTGAACAAATTTTCTTCGTTTTCTTTTTCGTTCTTTTTCCATAATATCTGAATTATAAGGTTTGCTTCAAGCTAGCATGCTCCTTATAAAAAGTCAACCACAAAACATTTTACGGAATATTTGGTTTTTGGCAATGGTTTTTATTTTGCAGATAAAACAATATTTCCTTATCAGCCAATTCGGTTTTGGTATTGTGTTGTTCACTTTGAGTTTGTATTTTTCCATGTTGAACATACCGTTTTGCGCCATATTTTTTCAGCAAATCAGTGTAATGAGCCAAAACATTTTCCAAAACATCATTTGTTATTCGGCATGTAACACTGTAATCAGTCACATTTTCATCAATTGTCATGGCATTATATAAAGTTATAATACATATTTTTTGCTTTATTTCGGCGAATAATCCGGTGGTTTCCGTTATTTCATCATGCGTATATATTTCCATCGGTACTGTATATGTTTTTCCGTTTTGACAAGCATTTAAGGCATATAAAAGTCCCTTATAGACATATTGCGGATGATAGTTGTATTGTGTGATATCTTTATTTTTCAATAACGCTTTGATATCGTCAAAACCATGAATATTGGTAAGAATTTCGTGCGGCACAAACAAGTCATAAGTATTGTAGCGCAAATGACATTTCCCTTGATTGCTTTCCATGATTTTCAATAAGGAAGATTCATTTTTTTCTTCATCTGTTTGGCAAAGGCGTAAATTTTTCATAAATCGGGGTGTAAAAACATTGTAATCAACAATTTCCAACTCATCCACATGTGTTTGCATGGTGACGGATTCTGAGACGCTATTTTCGGCATTACCGACCGAAGAATCGGAAGAAACAACGGAAATTTCCGGCAAATGTTCCATCGGATCAACTTCCGATGAATTTGCGGCAAAAGCAACAAACGGACAAATTACAAGTGAAAGTATTGCAACAAAATACATTATTTCCTCCATATTTTGTTTCATCATACAGCTTGATGTTATCTTTGTCACCGATGATTTTTTTCTATTCACAAAGAATAAAAGGACGGGAAATACATCCCGCCCCTCTTCGTTCTTTCGGATGTTCAGCAGCAAAGCCATAAAAAAAACAAACAAGCAATTTACTCCGAACAATTCCGACAGAACCTTCTGCTTCTAACATTAATGGTAAATAAATCTGACGTGAAATTTGTTTACCGAATATGTTTCAACAGGGCCTCGATGAGCAACTTAGAATTTAATTGCTTAAAAACACCGTTACAACATTCGAAACACCTAACATTTATGCTTTGGGATTTGTTTTTCAACATATCCTGTGCTAAATGACAATGGTTACATAGTCTTTTGTTTATCAATAAAAATAATACCGAACACCAAGGCTGAATTCTTTGGCATTTTTATAAGCATCACTATCAGACAGAGAATAGCGATACATAGCTCTTAATCCCCACTCAGGTGTAGGATTTAATTCTCCGCCGAGACCTAACCGCAAGGAATTTCCCGTATCTTTTTCAGCATGTCCATTATATTTTAGTTTTGTCGACATACGGCCATAACCGACAGAAGCCAAAACCGCGCCTTCGCTCATGTTGTATGCATTCATTAATAAATCCGCACCATAGCCATACAGCCGGCCGCGCGCTACGGTTCCGTTGATCGTTTCCTTTTCGCGCATAGATCTTTCGGCAAACAACTCAACAGAGCCGAGATCCACGAATTTAATACCGGCATTAAAGCTGCCGATATCATAATTATCCGGCATTTTATCGTTAACATTCGGAGTCATATTGACATAGTCAAAACCGACATAAGGCATATATTCTCCGGCTTGTGCGGAACTCATCAGCAAAGTGGCTAAAGCACCTAAAACAAATATTTTTTTATTCATGATAACATCTCCTCTAAAAGAGGAGAATATCATCCGATTAACTAAATTTTCGTTAATTTAATGAGCCTCATGCCAATTATCGCCGATACCAACGTCCACAACCATCGGTATATCCGTTTGCGCCGCGCTTTCCATGATTGTTTTGAGCGCTGTTGCGACTTCGCCCGCCTGTTCTTGTTTTACTTCCAAAACAAGTTCATCATGTACTTGTAATAAAATTTCAGCATCCCATTGATTATTTTTCAGTACCGCCGCCACTTTTTGCATGGCTGATTTAACAATATCGGCGGCACCGCCCTGAATCGGCGCATTGATGGCTGCTCGTTCGGCAAAACCGACCGTCATAAAGTTTTTATCATTTATACCGACAACGGAACACTTACGCCCCATTGGGGTTGTCACATATCCGTGTTGACGCGCAAACTCAATTGTTCGCTCCATGTATTGTTTTATTTCCGGCATTATTTGCATATATGAATCAATATATTTTTGCGCTTGTGCGCGCGGTATGTTTAGCTGCCGCGACAATCCGTATTGTGATATTCCGTAGACAATACCGAAATTAATGGCTTTTGCCCGCATGCGATGTTGAGCGTCAACTTGCTCATAAGGTATATCAAAAACGCGGGCTGCTGTCGCCGCATGAATATCAATGCCTTGCGCAAAGGCTTCTTTCAAAGCCTTAACATCAGCAACCGAAGCCAGCAAACGCAACTCCATCTGACTGTAATCGCCAGCAACAAGTTTATAGCCCGGTTTGGCAATAAAACACTCTCTTATTTTTTGCCCGATTTTTGTACGATTGGGAATATTCTGCAAGTTTGGATTTGATGATGCTAACCTTCCCGTATTCACAACCGTCTGTGCAAAAGTTGTGTGCACACGACCGTTTTTATCCCTCGCCTCAGCCAAAGCGGTTGTGTAAGTAGATTTTAATTTGGCATAGCTGCGCCATTCTAAAATTTTGGCAACAATTTCATTTTCTTCCGCCAACTTTTCTAAGGCTTTGGCGCTGGTGTTATAGTTACCGGTACTTTTTCTGCGCCCTTTCAGTCCCAACTTTTGATACAAAACTTCCCCGACTTGTTTCGGAGATCCAAGATTGAATTCCTGTCCGGCCAAGTTGAAAATTTCTTTTTCCAATTCTGTAATTTGTTTAGCAAATTCCGCATCTAACGTTTGCAGACAGTCAGCCTTGACCAAAATACCATTTTCTTCCATATCCATCAGCACAGCTGCTAAACGTCTATCCAGCTTTTCATATATAAAATCTTTATGTTCATTAAACAGTCGTTGTTTTAACAAGCGGTGTATTTTCATCAGATTCAAAGGTGCATCTTCGATATACTTATGATTATCATCAGTGCTGTAATCAATCAGTTTACTTTTAGGATCTGCTTTAGGGGTATGGATCTGTTCATCTAACATAAGATCACACAGTGTGGCAAGATCATGGTCATGTTCCGAGCTATCCAACACATAGGACATAATCGCCGTATCGTCATATGGAAACAAATCCAGCCTTTGTTGGCAAAATGTATTCAGAAGATGCCATTGCGATTTAATATCAGAGGCGATTTTTAAAATATTTTTATTATTCGCAACGGAAGTAATAAACTTAATCAACTCTGCGCGGGTGATACCTGTTTTTTCTTGCGATACTGCAAACAAATCACCGCTATCATTTGTTTCTGTCAGAGGAATGTGAAAGCTTCCGGCAGGCGAATCGGCAACCGACAGTCCACATATTTTTACGCCGTCATACAAAACCTCAAACGCCATTTTTCCGGATTCGACCATATGCCGATACACGTTTCTTAATTCATCCAGAGAATTCACAGTGATATGATCGGGTGCCGAATTTGTTACAACAGTCTTTTCTTCTTTCCCCGATGGTTCACAAACGCCGTAATCGGCACAGCGTTCGTCAATCCATTTTTCAAGTTTTATGCGGATACTTTTAAAACCAAGCCGGTCAATAAAACCTATAAGATGATTTTTATTCGGTGCCTGACATTTAAATTCTTCCAGTTGGTGCAACACCGGAACATGATCATTCAAGGTTACCAATTTTAAGGACATAAAAGCATCATCTTTATAATTTTGCAGCATTTCGCGACGTTTATTCTGTTTCATCTCCTCAATATGATCGAAAATTTTCTCTAAGGAGCCGTATTCATTCACAAGTTCGGCTGCAGTTTTTAAGCCAATTCCCGGAACACCCGGAATATTATCGGTTTTATCTCCGGACAGTGCTTGCACATCTACGACTCTGTCCGGCAATACGCCGAATTTTTCGAGAACATCGCGATCGGAAAAAAACTTATCTTTCAATCCGTCATAATACTGCACTCCCGGACGAATTAACTGCATTAAATCCTTGTCAGCGGTTACCACAACAGCTTCGTGTCCGGCCTCAAGTGCTTGTTTGGCATAGGTGGCGATCAAATCATCTGCCTCATAGCCTTCTTGCAGAACATACGGCAAATTCATAGCTTCGACGGCTTGATGAATCAATTCAAATTGCGGGCGCAGAAGTTCCGGTAATTCCGGTCGATTAGCCTTGTACTCCTGATAAATTTCGTTGCGGAAATTTTCTCTTTTCGCGTCAAACAGCACTACGCAATAATCACACGGAATATTTTTCAATAAGCGCATAAACATGGTAACGAATCCATAGACGGCATTGACCGGTGTACCATCAGGGGCAGTCATATTGGGCAAGGCATAAAATGCTCTGAAAATATATCCCGAACCATCAATCAAACAAACTTTTGCCATATTTTCCTCTCTTGTTGTTCTTTTATATAGCTGATTTTTTAAGTCCTGCCAACAATTTCTGTTTTTTGCTCCCAAATTTTATAAGTTTTTAAGAACTTCAGTGATAAATTCGAAAAAAAATCAGGAGAAATGATGACTATGGCTACAAAAAAAACAAAATCTCGGAAAAAAAACATACGCAAGAAGAAAAAAAACTCTTCTTGGAAAATGAAGTTATTTAAATATGCCGTTTTATTCGGTTTCATTTGTGCCGTTTTTCTGAGCGCATATGTTGCCTATTGCTATTTAACGATGCCGGATATCAAAAAAGCTGTTACGGCAACAAGACAGCCGTCAACCACAATCATTGCGGAAAATGGTAATGATATTGCCAAATTCGGTAATGTTTATGCGGAAGTTATTTATCCCGATAACCTGCCGAAAAATTTGACCAATGCTGTTATTGCGACAGAAGATAGGCGTTTTTATTCCCATTTCGGTTTTGATGTCATCGGTTTTAGCCGTGCTATGATCACAAATTTATTGAAAAGCAGATACGCTCAAGGGGCTTCTACCATTACCCAGCAAGTTGCTAAAAACATTTTTTTGACGCCAAACAAAACCATTAAACGAAAAGTACAAGAGCTTATTTTGGCTTTTTGGTTGGAAAAGAAATTAACCAAACAGCAAATTATGGCGCTTTATCTTAATCGTGTATATTTCGGATCCGGAAATTATGGCGCGGATGCCGCCGCACATTGGTATTTTAACAAAAGCGTATATGACTTAAATCTTCGCGAATCAGCCATTTTGGCCGGCATGCTCAAAGCCCCTACCCGCTATAATCCGACCTATCATCGTCAAGCAGCACTTGATCGCGCCGATATTGTTTTACAAAATATGCGTGCTAACCGTTTAATCAGTGAAAAAGAATACACGCAAGCCAAACAAATGCCGATTGCCGATGGGCAATCCTCTCGTGTTACCGGTGGTAAACATTTTGCGCAGTATGTATATGATGAAGTCAATGATTTTATCGGTGAGCGATCTGAAGATGTAATGGTTGCCACAACTTTGGATCAAAATTTGCAAGAAGCGGCCGAAAAAATTCTGCAAACTAAAATTGCAGCCGCACAATCGTCACATGTATCCGAAGGCGCTGTCATTGTTATGGATAACAGCGGCGCCGTTAAAGCAATGGTCGGTGGAATTGATTATAACAAAAGCCAATTTAATCGCGCTGTTCAGGCTAAAAGACAGGCAGGATCGGCCTTTAAGCCTTTTGTTTATTTAACGGCTTTGCAATATGGATTCAAACCGGATAGCCTCATTCATGACGGTCCGGTTTCTATCGGCAAATGGAAACCGGAAAATTATACCAAAAAATACTATGGAGATGTGACGATGACCTATGCATTAGCTCATTCTCTGAATGCGGCAACGGTTGTTCTATCCAAGGAATTATATATTAAAGACATTGCCGATAACGCACGCAAAATGGGAATCAGTACGCCTATTTCATTGTCTCCGTCCATGGTTTTGGGAACAAATAATGTTAAACTGATTGATATGGCGGCAGCATATACTTCTATTGCCAACGGCGGCTATGCCGTTTGGCCGCATGCCATTAATGAAGTTGCAACTCTTGACGGACGACAAATTTATGTTCGACAGAACAGCGAGCAAAAACAAATTCTGGAATCATCTGTTGTTCAATCAATGACGTTTATGATGGAACAGGTTATTAATCAAGGTACCGGCAAAAAAGCTCGTTTACCTGTTTTTGCTGCCGGTAAAAGCGGAACCTCACAGAATTACCGAGATGCATGGTTTATCGGCTGGATTAACGGATATACGGCAGCTGTTTGGGTTGGAAACGATAATGAAAAACCGATGAATAAAGTCGGTGGCGGCAGTCTGCCTGCTGAAATTTGGCATGATGTGATGATGTATCTTGTTGATCATAAGTATACTTTTGATGATGTTTCACGTGGAACATCGCCTAAAAGTAGTGATGATATTGCCGACTTAATTGACGAAGAAAATTCGCAAAACAGCGAATATTCGGACGCACCGCAAAACCTAGATGAATTAATCAACAGCCTATGAAAAAATATTTTACAAAAAAGACTTGACATTTTTGAAAAGTTATATAAAAGAATGTGTGTATTTGCTGATGCTGTTTTTATGTATAAGACAATCGCAACAATTCTTAGACATAAATGAAACAGTATGGAGAGGTGGCAGAGTGGTTTAATGCAGCGGTCTTGGAATCGTAGCGAAGCGCAGATAGCGTGCGAGACAATTCTTTGATTGGCGAGCTAAGCAATACCGTCGTCGAAACGAAGTTTCGAAATACGGTTTTCCACCCTTGAACTGTGACACAAAACAGTATGGAGAGGTGGCAGAGTGGTTTAATGCAGCGGTCTTGGAATCGTAGTGAAGCGCAGATAGCGTGCGAGACAATTCTTTGATTGGCGAGCTAAGCAATACCGTCGTCGAAACGAAGTTTCGAAATACGGTTTTCCACCCTTGGACTGTGACACAAAACAGTATGGAGAGGTGGCAGAGTGGTTTAATGCAGCGGTCTTGGAATCGTAGTGAAGCGCAGATAGCGTGCGAGACAATTC
>JAFVEP010000040.1 GCA_017475935.1 Alphaproteobacteria bacterium | reverse complement strand
GGCGTGATTATGTAGGTCGTTTGTGCACTGATCGGGTGAACGTCCGTGTCTCCCGAAACATTGCAAAATTTGAGCTCCGGCTTTGACGCTCCGCCCTGGACCGTCACGTGCAGCTCGCCGTCGCCCTGGAAGCAGATCCAGTTCTCGCCGTTGTAGTTGGCGAGGTAGATGCCGACGTTGTTGATGAGGTCAGTGTAGGTGAGCGGGTTTACTGTTATCGGAGTCGTGGATTGGAGAGTTTTTGTTAGGTTTGGAATTATATATGAAATCCACATGTAGCTGCTATCACTAGCTGATTTTGGACCTATTTTCATTCTGATTTTATTGCTGTAGTATGATGTGCTGTTAAACGATAGTATGTCAATTTTATTTTCATATTCGGTATATATTGTATCATAATTTCCACTGTTATTGTAAATACTTACAGGTATATTTGGGCGACCATCTGTCCAAAATTTACAATTCCCTGTTATTCCGTAAATGTCCATAATATGGTAACAATTTGTAAACCACCATGAATGGTTGCCATCTCCGATATAATATTGATATTCGATATCTTGGATGCACGGATCTCTGAATAATCTTAATATTATGTTATAATTTTCATTATAAACGCTTTGATAAGAACAACTCATATTAAACATGTTGTTTGGAGAACATTCCCCTGAAGTTATTGTCGAAACCGTTCCATCATTAAGTATTAATGGTCTTTTATTACTAGAAGACCATCCATACATTCCATTGTAAATTCTGAGTATTTGATTATTTAAAATACAATTTGTAATAGTTGCGTTTGATAAAGAATAACGCACTTTTTTTACACTAAGATTGTGCTCAAAATTTTTACCTACAGTACTCATTCTCGTACTTCCTACTGTCCCCCCGCTAAATACAAACGTCTGCGTTCAAGATACGGGTTGCGCTGTGTCGAGGCTGATTGACGTCCCAGAAGTGCTGTCTTTTCGCACGTCATATGTGCTCCCGATGTTGTCGCTGTAGAACGTAATACTTCCGCTTCCACCGCTGCTGGAAGAAGCTCCGTCTGCCGGTGCGACTACCAATTTTATCGTGCCCTTGTGCGGGAAAGTCAGGTGTCCTCGGCCTGATCCTTGGTAATAACTGTTGGAATAAGAAATGTTTGCGTTGTTTGTTGTTTCATATTTCAGAATTTTCTTCGGTCCCGCAATTGTTCCGTTGTATGCGCTGCCGTCTAGGAACTTTTTGGATGTGTCGGAGTAGTTGATGGAGAAGTCGATTTTGTCGGATTCGGTCATGGGGATTTCGGCGGCGTCGTTATCAAATCCGAGATAGGTCAGCTCTCCGGGTTCGAACCAGTCGGGTTTGTTCACGAGCAGGATTATGGCCTTTTTTCGACCGGAGGTTGTCTTGGACGGTCTCGAAAGGACAGCGGAGTCCCCTGTTCCGGCGGTTGTCGACACGCTAGGGTTGTTTGTCCAGCTCTGGAACATGTTGTTCGCCCATTCGAGCGGCAAAAACACGAAATTTGAGACGTTGTAGATGTCGTAAATCGGAAAAAGGGCATTGCACATCTCGTAAATTTTCACCAAATCCGCCGTCGGCTCGATGATGTAATACGGATTCGGCAAGAAGTGCGTACACTTTCTCTCGCAGCGCATTGACAGCATATTGGCGTACCCGCCGTAGCACGGATTCAGGTTCATTCGCAGATATTTGTACGATGCTCCGCTGCTCGGACTGGTTGTGTTCAGCAAAAGCCCCGAAAAATACTGATTGCTGCCGTAATTTCCATCTGTAGTTGCCGTTCCCGCACGAAACATTATCGGACAGCCCGTAAGCACGCTGCCCCAGTAGTATGGCGTGTCGGTCGTCGGCAAAGTCAGCCCCGATCCTGATGCCGAGGTCTTGTAGACCTGCGTGAGTGCTGCGTCCTTGACCCCGCTCGTGCCGTAGAGACAGGCGCCGATAATTTTTTGAACGCTTGTCGCCGTGTTGACGAATTTCGGAAACGCTACCGTCCAGGTTGTGGCCCGCTCGAGCGGAATTGACAACTTCCCCGAGTATGGAATCAGCGACATATACACGCCACGAGTGTGGTACCAATTATCCTTGACGAAATTTTTCAACGCTTGACCCATCTGATATATCGGCGTCGATTTTGCGTCTGACGGAATGGTGTAGTTAGTGACGTTGTAATAGTACGGCGTTCCCGCTGTGTCAGAGGCTGCGTCACGATTGTTCGCATTGCAGGCCGCTCCGTTAACAGGCACGGCAAGAACTATGTCGACATTGCACTGCGCAGGCGTGGCGCAAGCCGTCTGATTATCAGTCGTTGCCTTGATTTTGTCGCCGTAAACCTCGATTTTGACGTAATTGCTCGCAACTCGAGTCGTGTAAGTGCCGTTCGATTTTGCGTAACTTGAGTTGTAGCTTGAACTCTGTGTTAAATGAGTGGTTGAAATGTTGCTCGAGCTGTAATTTCCAAACGAGGTTGACGATGTACTCGGCAAATTATAGCGCGGATAAGAATAACTGTTGCTTGCGGCATAAAAATAAGTGTCGTTCGGATATGATGAATGATCTGTGTAAGAATAGTAAGGATGCGGTTCGATACAGATGTCGTGCTGATTCAGGCTGAAATTGGTGACGCTGTCAAATTTGCTCGAGCGATTGGCCGGCGCTGTCGCTTTGTCCACAACCAGCCATTGCATATAGTACGGATTGCCTCTCCCGGAAGACTCGTAGAAGTAGTGCTGCGGAAAATAAAGGGTGCTCGAGGTGTACGAAACGGTTTTCAGCGACGGCTGCAAATTTTCGACGGCGTTGCCTTTGTAATCGCGAATGTTCATGCCCGGAATCGCTGATCCCACAGCGGTTAGCTGGTAGCACGGATTGGCGTTGTAAACGGCGTCGGCGACTTTGTAGACGCCTTCACGCTGCTGGCCGAGCGTCAGGCCCGGATTCCAGTTTTGCGCCACTGCCAGAGCCGCTTCACGAGCGCACCGCTTCTCGATTGTCGAAACGTCAACACTGGTGGCGCCTTTTTTGAGGATGTTGTCCTTGAGCTTGAACATCTGCTCCGAATATTTTACGCCCAGCAACACCACGGGGATAAATGCCGCAACCAAAATCAGAACATAGCCGGAATTTTGCCGATTCGGTCGCAAAAACAAGAATTCTTTGAGAAAAAGGCCGATGTTGTGCAACCTCCGATTGTTGCAAGACTTTTTAATCGAAATTCCCACAACGTCAGCCTTTTTGAAGTAATAAACGTGGAATATAAGCAATAACAACAGGGATGCTGCAACCGTCGGCAGAGCAAAAGCGCTCACGCACGCAAAAATCACGCCGCAAATAAACATCAGCGAAGAAAATTTGTGAAATTTTTTTGGGGTTATCAGATTAAAAATTTGAAATTTATCGATCTTTTTCGGATTTAATTTTGGACAACTATGAAAATTTCCACAATTATCCTTTCGAGAAAGCGCTACCCCCCCCCGTCAATTTTTATTTGACAACAAGTGCCATTGTCTATACCTGTGTCTCGCATCACAGATCTCCTGATTATTGCTTCATTTCTCTGATATACCACATCATCCTTAATATTTCGTTAATCCGTGCTCACTTTTTCGTTTATTTTTTATTACGCAACTAGATTTTTTCCTGATAATGAACCATTTGGTAGTTCATATAGTTTCGCAACCATATTATCAACAGTTGATAATATTTTTAATTTGGAATTAACAGTAGCAGTTTCCGTAGGAGGCAGGATATATGAGGATTTAAGAGATGTCTATTCTTCAATATCGCCAGCGAAGATTGTCTGGTATCGAAATAATCTTATATGTTGCGTCTTTTCACATAAACTTGAAAAATAAAGTGATTTTTCGTACATTCTACAAATAGAAGCAGAATAAGAAATCTCAGTATGGAACAGAAATTATAATCGTCAATAGATTTATCCACTCTAAACGCCAATTTCGCTTCTGGACCTTGTGCTAAAAGAAAGGGATGGATGAATCCCGGACGTGAGTTGCTTGGGCGGTCACATCGTTCACAAGACGGATTGGAAAGGATTCAGCAAACTATTCAATTAATAAAAAAAGTCTTGCAAATACCTGATGAATATTTAGTTGGTTTTATTAGCGGTTCAAATACAGGGGCAATGGAAACGTTGCTGTGGACATTACTTGGAGAACGAGGCGTTGATACTTTTGCGGGTTGTGTCTTTGGAAAGGCGTGGACACATGACATAGTAAACGAGCTGAAATTAAAGGATGTTCGAATTTTTGAAAGTCAGTTTCCGAATTTATGCAAAACAAATGAGATTGATGCTGATCGAGATTTGGTTTTTTGTTTAACTTCAACGACATCAGGGGCTTCATATAAAAATCTTGATTGGATTAGTGATAATCGAAATGGATTGACAATATGTGATGCGACATCTTCTGTTTTTTGTCACAATATATATTGGGGAAAATTAGACGCTACCGCTTTTTCATGGCAGAAAGGTATAGGAGGAGAAGCCGGAATCGGAACGATTGTAATTAATCGACGCACAATTGCTCGCCTGGAATCTTATCAACCTAGTTGGCCAATTCCTCGAATTTTTAGAATTGCGTCTAATAAAGAAGTGAATTTTAAGATATTTGAAGGTTGTACGATAAATACACCGTCGATGATGTGTATGGAGGATTTTTTTGAAGCTCTTGCATGGGCGGACAGCATAGGAGGATTGAATTCTCTTGTGCGGAAAGTTGAAGAAAATTACGTTTGGGTAAGTCAATGGGTAGAACAGCAAAGTTTATTCCGTTTTTTGGTAGATGAAAACGAACGAGCGCATAATATTGCGTGTTTTGTTATAAACGATGAGAGATATCAAGCACTTTCTAAGAAAAATAAATGGGATTTATTAAAAAAAGTTGTCAAGATTTGCGATGAAGAAGGTAGTGGGCATGATTTTTTGGGACATATAGCGACAGAACCGCATTTACGAGTTTGGATCGGTCCAACAATAGATATTGCGGATATAGCGCATTTTCTGCCACGTATGGAAAGAGCATGTCGCATAATATTGAATGATCTTAGGTGATGGTACAGATGGATGGCAATACGGATTTCTCAAATAATTGATTCTGAAGCGGCTGTAAGGGATTTTTTAAAAAAGATAGCGATAGATATTGAATCAGCAAATTCGGATGAGAGTTTTATTGCTGTTGATACAGAGTTTATAAGGGAAAACTCGGATGTACCATTGCTATGTCTGATACAAATCGCAACGCATACACAGTGTTTTGTAGTTGATCCATTTGCTATAGATATCAGTTTTTTAAATGATATTTTCGCAAACGAAAGTATTCTTAAGGTATTTCATTCCGCAACGCAAGATATTGACGTCTTATATCACGCAAATATTGGTGTAAAGAATGTGTATGATACTCAATTGTATGAAATGCTTCTGTCGACAAAAGAATTTATAAGCTATAAATCAATAGTCGCTAAATATTTAAATAGAACGTTAAATAAGAATTATGTTATTAGCGATTGGTCTAAGAGGCCTCTTAGTAAAAAGCAGTTACAATATGCTGTCGGTGATGTAATTCATTTGCGTGAAGTATATAAATTACAAATACAAAAACTACATGATGTTAAGCGGGAGAATTGGCTTCAATCAGAAATGAAACAGCTGGAGAACTTAGGCAGAGAGCTGATATCAGATAAGAAAAATGCGGAAATAACCAAGCAATTATTGCGTGGATTGAAAATAGGTCACGTGAGCGAAATATTGATTCACAAAGCATTGCTGATGAACGGACAATAAGGCGTATATGTAAAAAAGGGCGAGTTTATATTCAAAAAATGCTGAAATATCGGGGATTAATTAACGAAGATTTCAGAGATTTTTTGCTTTTTGCAAAGGAAGTTGTACCTGAAGATATTTTTGAAAATCCGAAGCATAATTTGACGACTCAGTCGCTTAAATTGATTTTGAGAATATGTGCGGAAAAGAACAATATTGCGCCTATTATAATCGCAAATATGGATGAACTTGCGGACTTTGTTCATCATTATGAAAAGAAAGATTCTGATAATGACGGTAAAGAAAATGATAGTAATGACGGATCAAGCAATGTTTTTCAATCACAACTTATTAAAGGATGGCGGGGAGAGATTTTCGGCAAATATGCTCTGGATTTTCTAAAAGAACAGATATCAATAGAAATAAAAAATGGAAATGTGGAGTTTTCAAAACGATGAAAAATATTATAGCGATTACAGCATGTTTAAAAAGATGCTCAATTGCAATATCTTATGATGGAAAAATTCTTCAAAAAAATGAAGATGTTGATGCTGCCGCAAATTTAGCTTTTCTGACACGACGATTGTTCGAGGAAAATGAAATCGATGTGAGAGGTATCGAAGGAGTAATAACGGCATCAGGACCGGGTTCATTTACAGGAATACGAACAGCGCAAAGTTTTGCAAAGGCAATAGCTTTTTCCTTGGAAGCCCCATCCGCTTCTGTTTCATATTTTGAGGTTGCGGATAGATTGAAAGGAAATAGAAATCAGAACAGATTAATTGCTCTAAAAGCGGATAAAAATCAGGTTTATTTTAAAAAAATCTGTAAGGAAAATTGTAAGGGCGATATTGATAAGTATGTTGGGATATCTTCGTATGAAAATATTCAAAAAATAGCGGATATCAATTCAGAAATTATGCTGATAGGTGATGCGATTGATGAGGTTTTATCTCATATCGCTGATTATGTAATAGATTTCCAAAAAATCGAAGACATTAAAAATGCGGCTAATTTGCTTAACTTAGAAGATAGAATTACAGAGACCTCAGTGATTCAACCATTGTATATCAATTTAATGTGAGTAAAAAATTCCCTGAAGCATGAATGTGAGAGGGGACGTCCAATAAAAAGAAATGAATATTAATCTATCTATTTGATTTTAGTTACCAAGACTTTACCAAGGCTTGAAGAACCAGAATCCGATGAACTTCTTTGATTTTGTTCCGCTTTACTATCTAAAAATGCTTGTATTTTTTTTATTTTCATTCACTGTGTTGACATCTTTATCTTATCTTTATGAGCTGGCAAAAGTTGAAAAGCATTCTTTGCTAGAGTTAGATTATTATAATAATTAGTTATATAACTTTGCCCTTCAGAATATGTTGCATTTGCTTAGAAAATTTTTCTTCAGAAGAATGAATAATGAAAGCGGGATTGATTTTTACTTCACTGTGACTTCCTTTTATACCTTGGACAACTATTCGTATTGCTTTATCATTAGGTTTTGCGAATATCGGAGTTATTATAATATTTCCAAGTTTGTTTCGTACGGCGAAAAGGATTTCATCCAATCTGGAGGAGGTATGTATCATAGAGAACGTACCTTTGTTTTTTAGTAATTTCAGGCAGCAAGAAATCCATTTTTCTAATTCAATTGTTTCAAAGTTCGCCAGTAATTTTTTATCCGAAATTCTATGTGATTTTGTGGGAAAAAACGGTGGATTAGTGACAATATGGTCGAATGATTCATTGTTTCGCATAGTTTCTATCGCAATATTTTGAATATCTATATTCAAACCGTTTTTTATTGAATTATATCGACACAATTCGCACATTTTTTCATCGATATCAATTGCCGTAATTTTGAGAGACGGATTTTGTGATTTTAAAATAAAGGAAATTGTTCCAACACCGCATCCGACATCGAGAATTGATTGATTATCTTTTGGCTGAACAAAAGCAGCTAAAATTATCGGATCTATAGCAACTCGGTATCCATTTTTTGGTTGCTTTAAAGATATGCGACCATTTAGTATGGTATCATCTGTTGTTTCAAAAAACGGTGTATCAGTGGATAATGTTTTAATCGAATCTTTCATTATTTTATTCTATTCTTTCCAAACATGCGGCAAAGAAGCCATCTGTTCCATTGCGAAAAGGAGATAATTTCATAAAGCCATCAGTAAAAATATGTTCAAGGTTTGGAAATTGTGGCATTATACTTCTGAAGTTCGGAAATTTTTTCAAAAAAAGATTGATTTGCTCCTCATTTTCTTCAGTTAGAACTGAGCAAGTCGAATATATTATGCGGCCGTTTTTCTTTACAAGGACATGCGCTGTCTCAAGAATTTTCGCTTGTATCATAACTAATTCATTCAGATCTTTTGGATGAAATTTTGCTCGCATATCCGGATTTCTTCGCCATGTTCCCGTTCCTGAGCATGGAGCATCTACAAGAACGATGTTAGCACATTCTTTATGACGTTTTATCCATTTGCTTGAAATTTCTTGACAAATTACGTTATTAACATTTGCTCGACGAAAACGTAGTTTTGCGTTTTCTAATCTTTCAGGATATTTATCTAAAGCAAAAATACGGCCTTTGTTGTTCATAGATGCGGCGATTGCAAGTGTTTTTCCTCCTGCGCCCGCACAAAAATCTATTACTGTATCTTTTTGAGAGGCATTGCAAATTGTGGCGATCAGCTGTGATCCTTCATCTTGAATTTCCGCAAGACCGTTTTTGATTATCGGATGATTTCGACTTATTCTGCCATTTAAAATACGAATTCCATGTGTGGATAATTTGGCAGATTCTATTTCAAACTGAGATTCAGTAAGTAATTTTTCCACTTCTTTTCGATTGGATTTTAGTGTATTGATTCTTATATCAACAAACGCTTTTTGATTAAGCGCATTCATTTCTTGATCAAAATTACACGAGAATGCTTTTTCAAAATAAGGAGTCATCCATTCAGGATAATTGAGAAGCGCATGTTTAGGAAATTCTGAAAAAATATTCAAATTTGAAATGAAACGTCGTTCGAAATCTGTTAGTTTTTGTGGTTCGAATTCTTTTCCTGAAAATAATTCCGAAATTTTATCATCAGAGTACTGTTGAATGGATTTTAAGAAAGATAATACAAAAAAACGACCGAAATGGTCTGTTATTTTCGTTGTCAGAAATTTAATTTTTTCGTAGTTCCTAAAGATATTATATGAAAATTCAGCTATATTGTGCCGATCATGCGCACCTATCCATTTATTATTTTTGAAAAATTTAGCCATGATAATATCAAATGGCGCAGATGAATCAAAAAAAGTATCAAGCATAGTAATCGCTGATTGTATTTTTGCGCCTTCACGCATTAGAAATGTCTCCTTGTTTTTTATATCCGATTGCACTTACGTATATTTCCACAGATTCCGTTCGACTGGATTTTGGTTTAAAAAAACGGGCGGTTTCAAATTGGCTTTTTATAAGATCAAAAAATACTTTTTCTTCTCCTCCCTGAAAAATTTTCGAAATGAAACATCCGCCTTTTTTTAAAAAATGCTGAGCAAAATAATAGGCACTTTCAACCAATCCCATAATTCGCAAATGATCGCTTTGACGATGACCGATAGTTGCCGGAGCCATATCAGATACGATTAAATCAGCAAGACTATCAAGGTATGCGATAATCTGCTGTTGAAGTTGCTCATCTTCGAAATCTCCTCGAAATATACGAACTTTTTCATCAATGGGGGAAATTTTCAAGAGATCGATAGCCGCTATTTTCGTTTCAGCGGAAGATCTTTGAGCCAGAACTTGACTCCATCCACCCGGAGCAGCACCTATATCGACGATACATTTAGCGGATTTGATCAGATGAAATTTGTCGTCGATTTCAATAAGTTTATATGCCGCACGTGAGCGATATCCTTCATCTGCTGCTTTTTTTACATATGGATCTTTTTGTTGTCTAGTAAGCCATCGTCTTGATGATTCACTCATTTTTTTATTCATTTTCATTG
>JAFVEP010000039.1 GCA_017475935.1 Alphaproteobacteria bacterium | reverse complement strand
TAAGTAGTAACAAACTTGCGTCTGGCAGATTTTTGAGTGCCCCGTTCAGGGGATGCCAGTGGTAAAGGCTTATAGCCGCATATGAAGAACCACGCGTTTTCACGCGTGGGTCCCTTTTTTGATTTTTGTTAGAAAACATGATAGAATAAGCCATCTTTACTATCAAACGGAGATAATGAAATGAGCGCTCGTTTTTTTAGATTATGCCTGAAACTCTTGAGAGGGGTAGCTGCCAGCTTTATTTTTAGCTTAGCGCTCGTCTCCGCGGCTGAAGCCGAGGTTTGTTTTTTACCGACAGTCGGTGCAAACGGAAGCTGCAGCGGTTCAAATATCGGACCGGATCCGGATCCGGATCCGCAAGATTCTTGTGAAGATGCAGGACTTTATCAAACAGAAGTTGAGTGTAAAGGCAGTGCAACATATGATAGCGAACGCAGTTACTGTGTGAAAGAAGGTCAATGTTGGAGTTTGAAGTCTTGTTCTCCTGGGTATAATAAAGAAGATTTGTGTAAAACAGCATTGCAAAATGACGAAATGATACCTGATTCTGAAAAGGTATTTTATGAGTGTGTGGAAAGCGAACAGTGCTATAATTATAAAAGAAAAGAATGTGTAGCCAGCGAGGGAAAATATTATACGAAAGATGCTTGTGAAACCGGCGGAAATGAATGTGTGTTTGATTCGACCGATGGGTGTTATGAACGTGTGAGTTGCCCAGGAAGTGAACTCACTGAAAGTGCTTGTGCAACTTCTATTAAAAATAAGGAAAACTATCAGGAATGTATTGCCGGTTCTGAAGATGGTTGCTATAGGGTTAGAGATTGCGGAAGCGATAAATATATCAGCAAGGATAAATGTAACTCGGCGAAAGGCGATACAGAAACGTGTAAGCAAGAAGGTCAGTGCTGGATTAGACAATCGGTAACGCCGCCGAGTGATGCTGATTTAACGCTCTATGTGTATTATACATGCGACGGCGAAAGCTGTCAGAATAATAATAATATGTTTACGCCTGATCCGCAAGTGGACATATATGGTACGACAGAGAGTAATTGTAAAGGAGGGAGAAAAACGCAGTTTGCACACACGTCCGATTCGAACTACATAGATGGTGGAGAAACGCCATATTCCGTGTTTACATTCAAAAAGAGCAATATAATTAGTGAATTTAAGGAGCCGTGGTGTGCTGTGGATGATCAAGGTCATAGAACAATCGAAACGGAATATTGGCAATTAATAAATGTTCCAGTAATGTTTAGTATGCCGCTGTCAGCGAAAGAGGTTAAATCTGCAACACTGTCGTGGCAGACAAAAGAGGGGGATGTACATGAGTATACTCCAAATTGGGCTTGGAACGGCTCCTATCAAACAACAATGGTTTTCAGTTTCTCTGGCGAGCATCTTAAAGCAAATGGTGTCGATATTGATGAAGACAGCGACTACTTTAAGATTTCGGTTAATAATAAGGACTATGAATTATCGAATATTAAAGATAAAAAACTTACCTTGAATATTGATCTAAAATCTTCTGAAAATCAAAATCATCGCAATTGTTTGTATGCTGCTGTCAATTGTTCCGGATCATCATTGGATGTTGATACGGACTATATGGACAATTGCTATAAAAAGAATGAATCCGGAGAATATGAAACCAAAGTGTTTACAGAAACAGATGATTATTGGGGGAATAATTATCAAACGAAGGGTTTGTGTGCTGTGCTCTACAACGGCACAAGGGCGTTTTATGTTTTAGACAACGATAATGAAAGTATTAGTTATAAATGGGGCAGCGAGTCTATCGGTTGCGCAACGGTCAAGCATGTTCAAAGTGGAACCTCGCATGAGCTTAAGATTGTAGAGAAAAACACCTTCGTATCTCCTCTGGAAGATATGGATTATATGGTAGAAGTGATTAACGATGTTAATCACTTGAGCGAACTGAAAGATTTTCCGGATGCCAAACTCTATAAAATTTGCGGAAAAAGTGCATCAGGTGAGTTTATCAGCAGCGAAATTAAGAAAAATGGTTTATTAACAAATCAGTTGAGCATGTATCCTAGGTCATCAACTGTTGACTATGTTTTCAGCAGCCCTGATTTATATAATGTACCGACCGGAGGTATATATCAAAGTGGCGGCAACGAAGCAAAACCGATGTCGTTGATTAGGGGGAGTTATAGCAATCCGATCGTATATTATTACGGAGTATATGATTCACAGCCGTTGTTTGACGGATCAGGGCGGCATTTTGCTCAAATGGCTCCTGTGATTCATGTCAGTGCGGAAATTAAACCGTACACGAATCAATACGGGTCTATGTATTTACCAAATCATAAAGCCTATGAAGGTGAATGTAATTGTGATGAGCATGGTCAAGGCTCAGCAAATGAAAGGTATTGTTCAACAACAAGTAACGGGTATTCACGTGAGGTTGTGAATATGGTTGTTCCTTCCGTTATAGGTCCGGGCAGCGGCGACTTGGGAGGCGGTGGAACGTCAGTTTCGTTCGGAGCAGATTATGGACAGTTCAGATTGTATTTAGATGCATCTTCTTCTGTTATGCATACGTTTGGACCGTTTTCAATGCATACGAAATATCAATGGTCAGCTGGGGATTTGGGGTCGAGTTTTACACAGCCGATTGCAAATCAGGTAAGCAAGTATTTGAGAATAAATTTCAATGCTGCTAATATGTATTTATACAAAGGTACAAAGCATGCACTGAGTATGCCAAACTGTTTACATACATCAATCAGTTATGACGGACAGACATGGGAACACCGTGTTGGACAAACTCCGGGAGCAAGTGGAGACTACAGCTTTGGCATATCCTCTGATCCGCAATTGGATAGACCGAATATGTGTAACCCTATTAGTCAAGTAGTGTCTGGTTTCATTGGCAAGGACTTAAAGAATAAGCAAGGTGACGATAGCGTTCTGTATTCTTGTGACGATAGCAATGAATATCCGAAAGCTTTCTACATCTTTGGCTCTGGATTCAAACAAGAAGAGTAGATATGATAATGTGCAAAAAAATCCTCGGTGAAAGGCCGAGGATTTTTTGTTGGTTTGTGATGTTTGCTATGGATAGATTTGTGCGAGCGATGACATTGTTTCTATTATGTCATGCCTCCGAGTGTGGAACACACGAGGTCAGGGCATCTTCAATATTCAGATATAGCGCTGCGCAAAGGTCAGATTCCTTGATGCGGTGATGCGCCGCACACCGCAAGGAATGACAATAAAAAAGTGACGCGCAGCGCCGCGAAAGGGGTGACAGATTATTGTTGATGGTTTGGAGGGGTGGCGGGGTGTTGTTCGCTGTCCGGAGTGACTTCATAATTGTGTGAGAATCAATAGACAAGATTTTTTCTATTTGTCGATAAATAGAGGCGTTTTACGGCGAAAAAACGGGCTAAAAATTAAAAAAATGTAAATTTTTTGATTTTTTTGACAAAAAAGACTTGCAATCGGTTTAAAATTGGTGTATAGTCACATCAGAATCAAATGTAAATGAAAGAATAGGAGTTTTTACAATGGCTAATATTGAAAGTATTGATGAGGCAGTCGAGATCATCCAAGACGGCTCTTTGGAAAATGAAGTTAAGGATGCGCTGGCTTATTTGATGGCAAATGATCCGTCGCATCCTTATGTGGTTCAATATAAACAAAATCCGGAGGCGTTTATGGCTGGTTATGCTCAAACGATGGTGAATGCATATGAGCAAAGTCAGGATGAGCTAAGTGTTCTGTTGGATGAAGATGAGTTACGTGTTCAGGTGGACGAAGAAGATCTGGAAAACGTTAAAAATAATGAAAAAAGTATTGAAAAAGCCGTTGCGGATAGTGATGAGTTTGATACGGAAAGAAGAGCGTTGGAGAACACGACCATTACCGGTGATGACGGTCAGGTTTTAAGCGAAAAAGAACAGAATGACGCGCGTGAGGCTTTTTATCTGGCTATTTTGGAAAATACAAAGTTAGTGCTTGCCGGTGATTCCAGTTATACACGAGCTTCAGAGAAAGATCGGGAAACACGTGCAACGCAGATTTTCAGAGATTCGTTTAGAGCCTCTTTCGCTGCTATGCTTGAATCAAAAGTAGGTCCGCAGCAAGAAGGTGAAAGCAACAGAGAATATAAAAAACGTGTGGTTGAAACGGTGGCTCAGGCCGATAAGCCGTATGAAATCAGCCGTGCGTTTGTTGCTGCTCAAACATCCGGAGTTCAAAATGAAATTACCGCACGGGCTAAATACTATTACTACAAAAGCCGTATGGCCGTTGGTTCAGCTAAAAGTAATTTGAAAAAATTAAGCGGCTATTTCAAAGAAAAATCAACAAAGTTCGGCGCCTTGATGAATAAACTGACACATGGTGCGCATGAAATGGCGATGCAAACTTGGAAATGGGCCAAAATGAATAAAGGACAGGTTGCAACTATGACGGCAATGTCTGTCGGCGCAATGGTCGGAACGATGGCCACCGGCGGCGCAGCGCTTGTTCCGGCTGTATATGCGACTGCGGTCAGTGTAACATCTTGGATTTTCCCGCTGACCAATAGAAGAAATCAGATGATTGCTGATATCAAAGACGAGAAAGTTCAAGGCAATATTGACGATTGGAAAGGTTTGAAAGGTATTAAAAAAGCTTATCAAACTATGAGCAAAAAAGAAAAGAAAAAATATTATGCTATGGCAGGCACGATGTCTGTGGTTGGTGTTGCCGGTGCCGGATTGATGGGCGCGACATCCGGAGCTGCAGCTTTGGCTCAAGCGCGTTTGGGAACAACTGTTGCCCGTGTTGCCGGAGCTTCGGCAGTTCAAGGCGGTTTCTTGATTGATACAGATCTTGAAATGAAAAAAGCGAAAAAAGCATTGCTTGCCGCTCAGGCTGAATTGGCTGAAAATCCGGAAGATCCGAAATTGAATAAAAATGTTGAAAAATTGTTTAAGGATTTGGCTGATTTGAAGAAGAGCCGTAATGCCCAGAGATTCGGCTTGGGATTGACAGCCGGTTTGGGTGCGTTGAGCAGCTGGATGATGGCCGGTAACGCTGCTGCACATGCGGCTGATGCTAATGGTGTTCCTGCGGATTCGCTGGCTTCGGATACAACACATACTTCCGGCGCAGATGTTGCTGATGTTGCTGATGCAGCTCCTGTTGCTCCGGAGGTTAGTGAAGCTCAGGCATACTATGAAAACTATGAAGTGCCGACAGAGTATTCTGAAGACTTGGGTATTACCAAAAACGATTGGCGCTTTTTGAAAAATGTTTTGACCGGCGAATTTGCAACGGCGGAAGGAGCTGAACATTTGGGCGGTGAGCAAGTCAATTCGGAGGCTTTCTTTGATCAAGCACTGCGCAATGTTGCAACATATATGCATGAACATCCGGAATTTGCAGAAGGAAAAACACCTTTGAAGGCGTTGAATGATATCGTCAGACGTACTGCTTGGTCTTTGATTCCGGAACAATCACATGCAGATGGACACTTGTTTACCATCGGTGATTTCAAGTTTGCACAATATAATGATGAAATGAAGGATATTTGGGCAATTATCTGTAACGGATATGATGCAGATGTCACCATGAGTGCTGAAGAATTGAATAAGGCTATTGAGGCTGTTCAGTCTGATGGTGGTTTGGAAGGTGTGGTCGGTACACGCAATGTTCGCATGGTTGGCTTGGCTTGTCAGGAGGCTGCGTTCAAGAGAGGGCCACGTGTTCATATTCATGTTCCGCACGATCATCCGGTTAGGGTTTCTACGCCGACGCCTCTTGAAAAAACAGAGACTGTGGTTGATGTTCCGCAAGAGAGAGTACCGCTTGAAAAAACAGAGACTGTGGTTGATGTTCCGCAAGAGAGAGTACCGCTTGAAAAAACAGAGACTGTGGTTGATGTTCCACAAGAAAACATTGTTTCGGCTCAGGTTAATGATGCAACGGGAATATCCGGACAAGGCAGCGGACAGCTACCGGAAAATACGGGAAACATCTATACGCAAGGTAATGTTGCCGTTGAGTTGGATGAAAGAGGTAATCCGGCGGCTTTTGTTGGAAGAATGAAACAAGGACACGGCAGATAAAAAAAACATTATGTGAAAACTCCTTTGAAGAAAGACCTCGCTTAGCGGGGTTTTTCTTTTGGAAAAGGGATAATTTTCACGATAAAATACTTGAAATTATAAAAAATTGCGCTATTGTAAGGCGAATTTTAATGAGATCCGGTAATCGGCTTAAAATGAAGGATTTAAAAAAGATGAATATGCGTAATATTGCGATTATTGCTCACGTTGACCATGGAAAAACAACGCTGGTTGACGGACTTTTGCGGCAAAGCGGTACTTTCCGTGATAATCAAAAAGTTGTTGATTGTGTGATGGATAGCAATGATTTGGAGCGGGAAAGAGGAATTACCATTCTTTCCAAATGTACCTCGGTGGAATGGAACGGAACGCATATTAATATCGTCGATACGCCGGGACACGCGGATTTCGGCGGTGAGGTTGAGCGTATTTTATCTATGGTTGACGGAGTCGTTTTGCTCGTTGATGCTTCGGAAGGTCCGATGCCGCAAACAAAATTTGTTCTCGGAAAAGCGCTGAAAATCGGCTTAAAACCGATTGTTGTGATTAATAAAGCCGATAAATCCGATGCCAGACCTGATGATGTCTTAAATGAAATTTTTGACCTGTTCGTTAGCTTGAATGCCAATGATGAACAACTCGACTTTCCGACACTTTATGCCTCGGGGCGCAATGGTTGGGCAGTGCGTGATCTGAATGATGAACACAAAGACTTAACCCCGCTTTTTGAAACAATCCTGTCGTATGTCAGTGAGCCGGTGTGTGAACCGGATCGTCCGTTTCGTATGCTTGCAACCACGCTGGAAGCCGATAAATTTGTCGGCCGTATCTTAACCGGAAAAATTCAAAGCGGCAGTGTGAAAGTCAATGACACCGTTAAAGTCATTAATAAAGACGGTGAGGTTGAACGAACAAAAATTACCAAAATTATGGCCTATAAAGGTCTTGAAAGAGCCGCGCTGAATGAAGCGCATGCCGGTGATATTGTGGCGGTCGCCGGTATTGCCAAAGGAACGGTGGCTGATACGATTTGCGCCTTGGATGTTGATCCGAAAGATTATATTCACGCACAGCCGATTGATCCGCCGACTCTGGTGATGACATTTTCCGTCAACGATTCTCCGCTTGCCGGACGCGAAGGTGATAAAGTGACATCACGCGTGATCTGGGCGCGTCTGGAAAAAGAAGCGGAAGGAAATATTGCGCTGAAAATTTCGCGCACCGAAAATTCGGACAGCTTTGAAGTGGCCGGACGCGGAGAATTGCAACTCGGTGTTTTGATTGAAACTATGCGTCGTGAAGGATTCGAACTGTCAATCTCGCGTCCGCGGGTTATTATGAAACGTGACGAAAACGGACAGCTTCTGGAACCGATTGAAGAAGTGGTGGTTGATGTTGACGAAGAATTTTCCGGTACGGTCGTAGAAAAACTCGGTCAGAGACGTGCTGAAATGATTGATATGATCCCTTCGCAGATCGGTAATAAAGTTCGTTTGGTGTTCCATGCGCCGTCGCGCGGTTTGATCGGTTACCATTCCGAATTTTTGACCGATACACGCGGTACGGGTGTTATGAACCGCATTTTCTATGCTTTTGAACCGTATAAGGGAGAAATTGATGATCGGCGTAACGGGGTGATGATTTCCAGCGAAAACGGACAGGCGATTGCTTATTCTTTGTGGAAATTGCAGGATCGCGGGCCGATGTTTGTTGAACACAATAGTCCGGTTTATATCGGAATGATTATCGGTGAACACAATAAATATAATGATATTGATGTTAATCCGACAAAATCTAAACAACTGACGAATATTCGTGCGGCCGGCAAAGATGAGGCGATTGATTTGATTCCGCCGCGGAAATTGAGCCTTGAACAAGCATTGGCTTATATTCAGGCCGATGAGCTTTTGGAAGTGACGCCGAAATCTTTGCGCTTGCGGAAAAAGATTTTGGATCCGATTGCTCGTAAACGGGCCAAAATTAATGCCGAAGCAGAATAATGAAAAAATCCGACAGTGAAAGCTGCCGGATTTTTTGTGCGGAAAAGTGCGCGATTCGCTGGTTTAAGATACAAAAAAACTCTCGGCTTTTTGCACGGTGCACCGAGAGTTGAAATCAAATGTAAAAAAAACGATCAGAGATAGGCTTCGCCGGTAAGCTCGCGGTGAAGCTCAATGATCTTGATACGATCCTGCGCGCTGACTGCGGGCAGAACCTGTTTGCAAGCGTTGCTGACCTGAGCTTTGAATGCCTTCTTTTTAGCGCATTCGCGGGCGAGGTACTGCTTTTTCAGAGGTACTTTCTCGCTTTTTGAGACAATCAGCTCGGTTACGATACTTGCGATCCCTTTGGAGGCCAACTCTTTGCGAAACTTGGCACAAAATTGATGATCCATCATATTTGCATAATTATATTTAATCCCTTAAAATATAACAGATATTTTTGTATAAATCAACCCTAAAATCAAAAAATCTGAAAATATGCGTTGACATTGTGCTTTTTTTGTGCAATCTACATATATGTTGTCAGGCGCTCTTAGCTCAGCAGGATAGAGCAACAGCCTTCTAAGCTGTGGGTCGGGCGTTCGAATCGCCCAGAGCGCGCCAATCAGAAAAAAACATCCGCCAAGGATGTTTTTTTATTTTTGGACAGATTTTTGTTGATTTGAAAACTTTTAAAGTGTAAAATGACATCCGGTTACCAGTAATTATGAAAATTATGAAAAAAGGAAAATGGATTTTGCTTGGATTGGCCGTTATCGGCGTGGCTGTGGCTTATCCCCTTTGGAAAGTGCGTCAGACCATTAGATCTATCGCTGAAGATTAAAAAATTATTCACTAAAAAGTTTGGTTATGAGACAAGATTACTTAACAAACGGTGAGTGGATCAGCATGGCGATCGTCGTCATGATTCTTTCGGTGGTCATCTTCTTGGATAACATGATCGCGAAAGTGAAAAAAATCAACAGGTGAATTGCGTGAAAGCTGTCGAATCGGAAAGATCGACGGCTTTTTTGTTTGAAAAACCACATAATGTATTTGTTTTGCGGTGAAATAAGAGGCGGAAATTAATGCGAATTTTTCGTCAAACGGGGTGAAATTTTGATCTGTGAATTTTGTGTAAAAAAATTTTTAATATATAATCCATTGTTTTTTCTATGTTTTTTATAAGCATCGTCTGAACAAACCAAGAACAGTTAAAAAAATGCTAAAAAATACCATTGAATACCATAAAATACCATGCTATACCATAATATAGATTTTGGACAAGAAAGGTATCTGATATGCGTAAAGTGTTTCTGTTTATGGACACCATCGTTAATAAAGTGGACGCCAAGGGGCGTGTTTCACTGCCGTCAGATTACCGCGCAATCGTTAAAGAATTGTCAACGGAAATTGTGTGCTATCGCAGTTTGAGTGCGCCTTGTATCGAAGGTTGTTTGGAAGATACGCTGGATAAGCTGGCTACGGATATCGAAAATTCAACCGATTTCTTTTCCGAAACACAGGATAATTTGACTAATTTGATTTTCGGTGATGCGAAACGCTTTACTTTTGACAGTACCGGGCGAATCGTGTTGACTGAAAAACTGCTCAGTCATGCGCAAATTACGGATACTGCTGTGTTTGTCGGTAAAGGACGTAAATTCCAAATATGGAATCCGCAAAATTGGGCGCAGGAAGAAAAACGAATCCGTGCCGAAGTGATGAAAAATCGTCCGTCGCTTAAAGTTCAAAAGGAAAATCCATGATGATGTCGGCGGCTGTAAAACATATTCCGGTGATGCTTGAGGAAGTTCTGCAATATTTGAATCCGCAAAAAGGCGAGGTTTATGTTGATGCCACTTTCGGTAACGGCGGCTATACGAATGCCATTTTAGAAAAAACAGCCTGCCGTGTGATTGCGCTTGACAGAGATCCGACAGTCAAAGTGCGGGCAAATGAAATGAAAAATATGTACGGGGAACGCTTTGACTTTATATCCGGTAAATTCGCTGATTTGAACGATTTGGTCGGAGAAAAAGTCAATGGTGTCGTGTTTGATATCGGCGTTTCGTCCATGCAGTTGGATGAAGCGGAACGCGGTTTTTCTTTTGCCAAACCGGCGGCGCTTGATATGCGTATGTCCTGCGAAGGCGTTTCGGCAAAAGATATCGTAAATACAATGGATGAATCGGCGTTGGCGGATTTGATCTATCAGTATGGCGAAGAGAGAAAATCACGGCAGATCGCACGTCGGATTGTTGAAGAAAGAAAAGTTAAGCCGATTGAAACAACAACGGACTTGGCGCAGATTATTTATAAAGTTATTCATCGCAGATTCGGAGAAACAGATCCGGCAACCAGAACTTTTCAGGCACTGCGTATTGCCGTGAATGATGAATTATCTCAACTCGAAAAAGGTTTGCAAGCAGCAACGGAAAAATTGATGAGCGGCGGCCGGTTAGTGGTGGTTGATTTTCATTCGTTGGAAGATCGAATCGTTAAAAATTTTATGAAAGAAAACGGTGCTAAAAAGGTGAAAATTTCAAAATATGCACCGGAGTTGGTTGAAGAAAACTCTTTGTTTTCATTTGTATCGAAAGTGGTGACGCCCTCGGCCGATGAGTGTGAAAAAAATCCGCGGGCGCGTTCGGCTAAATTAAGATATGCGGTAAGGAGGTAGAATATGGGAAATATTAAAACGGCAATGGTTGTCTTGTGGCTGACGCTGACTTTGATTGTGGCACTCAGTTCATCGGTGCTGAAAAATAAAGTGCAAATACTGGAACGTCAGCTTGCCGGTATTAATACCAATATTCAAAAAGATATTGAAAATATCCATGTTTTGAAAGCCGAGTGGAGCCACTACAATACGCCGGAAAGATTGCGTAAATTGGCGCAAAATCAATTATCGCTGGAAAATGCCAAGCCTGAACAAATTATTAACTATTCTGCGCTAAAATTCAACAACGAAGGTGACAGCAGTGTCAATACCTCGATGAATAAAAAAGAGTTAACAACTTTGGTAAAGGCCGTAAAGAGTAAGTAAAATGGGATTCAAGGCGAATTTTTCCAAGAGAAATGCCGATAGATTTTATTTGCCGGGACAGGAAATCAGAATCTCGCGCGGCGTTTCGCTGACGAAAAATTACACGACAGAAAGCGATAATGTTCTGACATGCCGCAAACGTACAGCCTTTTCCATTTTTTGTTTTATGTTTATCTATGCTGTTTTGGTTTATAAAGTAACCTATGTTTGTTTGGGTAACGGCATTAATATCGATACGGCGATTTCTTCGCAGCAAATGGCTGATGATGATATTATCCGCTTCAAAAATCCGGTAAAACGCGCTGATATATTGGATCGCAACGGGGAAATTATTGCGACATCGCTACCGACGGTTAATCTTTATGCGAATACAAAACAGATCAGCAATCCGCAAGATGTGGCGGAAAAATTGAATATGGTTTTTCCGGAGATTTCGTATGATACTTTTTTACAGAAACTCAGCCGCCGCGGTGCGTTTATTTATCTGAAACGCAATCTTTCGCCGGCGCAACAGTCTCAGGTTAATAATTTGGGTATTCCGGGATTGGAATTTGAAAATTGTGAAAAACGAATCTATCCGCATAAGAATTTGTTTGCCCATGTTTTGGGAAATACCAATGTCGATAATGTCGGAGTATCCGGTATAGAACAGTTTATGAATGAGCGCTTGACAACTTCAACTAAGCCGCTTTATTTGTCCCTTGATTTAGGCGTGCAAAACACGATTCGCGAAGCTCTGCTTGAAGGAGTGAAACAGTTCAATGCTGAAGGTGCGGCGGCTGTTTTGATGGATGTTAAAAGCGGTCAGATCATTGCTTTAGTTTCGGTTCCGGATTTTGATCCGAACGAGAATATTAAAGTCGAAGATCGGCAGATGTTTAACTTTGCGACAAAAGGCGTTTATGAAGCGGGATCCGTATTTAAGGTCTTTAACACGGCGTTATGCTTGGAAAGCGGTAAAGTTAAAGTAACCGATCGATTTGATACATCGCGTCCGGTGTATTTCGGCTCGGCAAAGGTGACAGATCCGCACGGCTCGCATAAAATGCTGACACCGGAAGATATTTTGGTTGAGTCATCAAACATCGGTTCAACACTGGAAATTTTGCAGGTCGGCAAAAAATTTCAACGTAAGTTCTTTCAAAGCGTTCATATGGATCAGAAATTAAGCAAAGTGCAACTGCCGGAAGTGGCTAAACCTTTATTTTTAAGCGATTCGCGTTGGAGCCAGCATACCATGGCGACAATCAGCTACGGGTATGGTATTTCCACAACGCCTTTGCATATTCTCAGCGCGTTTTCAGCGGTGGTTAACGGCGGAATTTATCGCGAGCCGAGTCTGATTGCTGATCATCAAAATAAAGGAAAACGTGTTGTTTCGCAAAAAACATCCGGTGAAATGCGTGCCTTGCTACGCGCTGTTGTTGTTCGCGGAACAGGCCGCCGCGCTAATGTTGAAGGATATCAGGTTTTCGGTAAAACAGGTACGGCAGATAAACTTGAAAACGGAAGATATAACCATAAAAAAAGTATTTCGTCGTTTGTTTCCGGCTTTCCCGAATCGGATCCGAAGTACGCGATGATTGTGGTGATGGATGATCCGAAAGCCAGTAAAGAAACATTCGGATACACAACAGCAGGGTGGAATGCTGTGCCGATTACCAAAAATATTATCACCGCTGTCGCGCCGCAACTGAATGTTAAGGTCGATTTTGATCTCGAAAAACAAAAAAGTATCGTCGATGCCGCGTATAAGCGCTAAACTTTCCACAAGATTTTTTGTGCGTTAAAAAATCACTTTTTTCATATAAAACGGGAAAAATAGAACTAAAATCCAAAAAATAATGCACAATTTTTAACTTTATTGCTATTTTTTTTATTTTTGTTATTGAAAAATTTACAAATATTTCTTAAGTTATGTCTGTATTAGTTGTTATACAATTAAATAATCATTCGCAGAAATGCGAAAATTTTGTAAAAACCATATGGAGAAAATAAAATGAAAAAACTTTTAAGTTTGTTCGTAGCTCTTGTAGCTTTGTCAGGCTGTTCTACTTTCGGTGCAGACGGCGGCTTGTTCAGCGGTGCTGACTGCGAATCAAGATTAGCTCGTTCTTTTGCTGAAAACGCAACAGATACTGTATTCTTTGCTTTTGACAGTTCTGCTTTGTCTG
>JAFVEP010000038.1 GCA_017475935.1 Alphaproteobacteria bacterium | reverse complement strand
GATACCAAATTGCGTCAGGCCGGTTTGAAAAAAATGACAACGGCGGAATTTGCCAGAGAAATGGACGGGGCAATTTATAATCCGAGTCGGTTGCGCCGCGAAGCCATGGAACATAATATCGCAAAGAAAATGGGAATAGAAGGTAAAATAGAGAAACACAGCGAAGGTAAAATTGTTGAAGGCATTCGTCGCGTTAAAAATGTGACCGAAAACAAACAGATAAAAACCTTAAAAATGGACGATGTCAAAGAAATAGGGCAGAAGAATATGTCGCAAAACGAGACTGCGGAACTGATTTTGAAAAAATCAGGACAAACGGCACGTTTATCGGAAATTAAACGACAAACGTCATCAAATAAGCCGGAAGATAAAAAGAAAAACGGCGGAAAGTCTTATTCGGCGCAAATGAAAGAGCTGTTGAAAGAATCATTGAAGAAAAATAATAAAGTTCGCTGATAAAGTTAAAGTTAAGATTTACATTTGCAAAAAAATGTTCTAAAGTTACAAAAAATATAAATTTCGGGGAAAGAAGATGGAAAATCAATATTACACATTAATGGAAAAGCAGGATTTTTTTGAAATTATCGAAAATAAATATGGTGAATTGGCCATCTTTATTGATGCGCGTGACGGTGAGCCGGTTGAGCCGGTTTTGCAGTTTGACAGTAAGAAAACAGCCCTTTTGCGTCGTGATGACAGACGCTCTATTATCTTGGATAATATAGAAACCGAAACGGGTACTGTTTTGGCCGAGTCTGAAGTTGTTATGATTGTGGAGTTACACGGTGAAGTGGTTAACCGTGTTTATGCTGTTCCGGTTGAAAATGTTGAAGAGATTTTCTTCAACGGTCGCCGTACGCGTGCAGATGAAATATTCCGTGCCAAGAACAAAGATGAGGTTTTGAAATCTTTTGGTGCCGTTAAAACATGGACAGGCGGTACGGCAAAATGATAGGTTTGGTTTTTGTAACCCATGGCAATTTGGCTGTGGAGTTTTTAGCAGCAATGCAGCATGTCGTCGGAACACAAGATAAAGTGGCTTGTGTATGCATCGGTCCGGAAGATGATATGGATGCACGCAGACGAGAAATATTAGATAAGGCTAAAGCCGTTAATTGCGGAGAAGGTGTTTTGTTACTGACGGATATGTTTGGCGGAACACCGTCAAATCTGGCAATGTCGGTTATCGGACACGGTAATTTTGACGTGATTGCCGGGGTGAACTTACCGATGTTGATTAAATTGGCCTCGGTGCGTAAGGATAAAAGTCTGGCTGAATGTGTGGACTGCGCTCAAGAGGCCGGTAAAAAGTATATCAACGTCGCTTCTCAATTATTAAACGGTTCCGCTAAATGAGTGATACGGCAGAAACAGAACTTACGATTTGTAATCAAAAAGGTTTGCATGCGCGTGCGGCAGCAGCTTTTGTAAAGTGTGTGTCCGAATATGATGCGGATGTAACGGTAGAAAAAGATGGTCAGGTTGTTGACGGAAGCTCTATTCTGAGTTTGATGATGTTGGCTGCCTCTAAAGGTGTGATTATCAAAGTGAGGGCATGCGGCGAAAATGCTCAGGAAGTTATTAATAATCTGACTTACTTGGTTAATTCTCGTTTCGGTGAGGAAGAGTGATAAAAAAAGGTGCGGCACGAAACAAAACAATAAGGCTTTCTCGTAAAGAGGAAATGCTGTGTGCTGAAAAAACACTTAAGTTTTCACCGCAAAATCACAAGTTTTCTTTAGATAATCAAATTATATGGCAAGACACATTTTATGCACTGCGATACATCCCCGATAATTTTGCCGATTTGGTGATTGTGGATCCGCCGTATAATCTGACTAAAAATTTCGGGAAAAATGTATTTAGACAGATGAATGCGGACGAATATTGTCGCTGGTTTGATAAATGGCTTTCCAAGTTGTACCGGATTATGAAGCCGAATGCCAGTATATATATTTGTTCCGATTGGCAAACATCAATAGTTGTTCCGCAAGTGGCACGCAAATATTTTATTTTACGCAATCGTATTTCTTGGGAGCGGGAAAAAGGTCGGGCTGCAAAAAATAATTGGAAAAACTGTTTGGAAGACATATGGTTTTGTACGAAGTCCGAAAATTATACATTCAATTTGGATGCGGTTAAGGTTGAACATCACGTGTTGGCACCATATCGTGATGGTGGCGGAAAGCCGAAAGATTGGCAGGAAAAAGACGGACAAAGAATCAGATTTACGGCACCATCAAATATTTGGACGGATATTACGATTCCGTTCTGGTCTATGCCTGAAAATACCGATCACCCGACACAGAAACCGGAAAAACTTATCGCCAAGTTGATTTTGGCTTCAAGCAATGAAGGCGATATGGTGTTTGACCCTTTTGTAGGTTCGGGAACAACTGCAGTTGTGGCCAAAAAGTTGAAACGCCGCTTTTTAGGCATTGAACGAGAAAGGAAATATGCGACTTTGGCGATAAAAAGACTGGAAATTGCCGAAGAAAAACCGGAAATACAGGGATATGAGGACGGTATATTCAAAGGGCGACATGCCGGTGGTGGCTAAGTCAGAAAAAACTTGTGTTTTCACTTTTTACGGCATATATATGATGTATATTTATAATTAAGAGTAAGGAAATTAAATGAAATTCGGAAAAAATCTACTCATTTGGGCGATAGCGATTATTATTTTAACAATGATTTTCGGTTATACGGACAATAAGAATTTGTCAGCCGGCGGCGGTACGGAAACTTTGGCTTTTTCTGATTTTATGAACAAGGTTAAAGATAAACACGTTGCCAACGTCACAATTACCGGACCGGAGATTTACGGAGTGACAACCGACGGGCGCAAATTTTCTACGGTAGCTCCGTACAGCCCGACAACGGTTGACACTTTGTTGGAAAATAATGTGAAAGTTGAAGCACAACAGAAAGATACTTCGGGCGATACTTTTTGGAGTATCATAATCTCGTGGTTTCCGATGATTTTGTTGGTTGGCGTGTGGATTTTCTTTATGCGTCAGGCCAGTGCCGGTAACAACAAAGCTTTAAACTTCGGAAAGTCTCGTGCGCGATTGATTGAAAACAACAAAAAAGTTACTTTTGCCGATGTGGCGGGCGCCGATGAATCTAAGCAAGAACTTGAAGAAATAATTGACTTTCTGAAAGATCCGATGAAATTTCAGCGTTTGGGAGGAAAAATTCCGAAGGGCGTTTTGCTTGTCGGCCCTCCGGGAACGGGTAAAACATTATTGGCAAAGGCAGTGGCGGGTGAGGCCAATGTGCCGTTTTTCTCAATATCCGGTTCTGATTTTGTGGAGATGTTTGTCGGCGTCGGTGCTTCGAGGGTGAGGGATTTGTTTGCCCAGGCAAAGCATCGGTCTCCATGCATTATTTTCATCGATGAGATTGACGCAGTGGCGAGGAGAAGAGGCTCGGGAATGGGCGGCGGTCACGATGAAAGGGAGCAGACCTTGAACCAGATGCTCGTCGAGATGGACGGGTTCGCCCCGAATGAGGGCATAATAGTAATGGCAGCCACGAACAGGGTGGACATTCTCGACCCTGCAATCCTTAGACCAGGCAGGTTTGACCGCAAGGTTTTTGTGGGCAGACCCGACGTGCGTGGAAGAGAGGAGATATTAAACGTCCATGCCAGGAACAAAAAGCTTTCTGACGACGTGGATTTGAAGCAGGTGGCGCAGACGACTGCGGGCTTTACTGGCGCGGATTTGGAAAATCTT
>JAFVEP010000037.1 GCA_017475935.1 Alphaproteobacteria bacterium | reverse complement strand
TCTCTTATAATGGGAAAATCTATCAATTTCCACAACAATCTAAATACCCGCCAGCTCGTAAAAAAATATCTCTCAAAATCACTCTAAACGGTAATATTTACGCTTCTTACAGGTGTTCCGTTTTTATTGTGCATTAACATATTTTTTAAATCTTTCTTTGTGTCGGTGATTTTTATTCGCCTTCAAGCAAAAAAATACGGCTTTAAATAAGCCGTATTTTTTCTGTATTGATTGAAAAAAATTATTTGACTTCTTCAAAATCAGCATCGACAACATTATCGTCTTTCGGTGCTTCGGTCGAAGAACCGGCATCAGCACCTTGCTGTGCTCCGGCGGCACCTTGAGCCTGCTGTGCCTTATACATTGCCTCGCCAAGTTTCATTGAAGCCTGCATCAAAGCGTCTGTTTTATTTTTTAAATCTTCCACATCTTCTTTTTCCATACTGGCCTTAACCGCCTCAACGGCAGATGTAATGGCAGATTTTTCCGTCTCAGAAACTTTGTCACCGAATTCTTTCAAATTCTTTTCAACTTCATGAACCAAACCCTCGGCTCTGTTTTTGGCTTCAACCAATTCTTTTTTCTGTTTATCTGCTTCCGCATTGGCTTCCGCATCTTTAACCATTTGATTGATTTCTTCATCAGACAACCCACCGGAAGCCTGAATACGGATGGCTTGTTCTTTATTTGTCGCCTTATCTTTGGCTGAAACATTAACAATACCGTTTGCATCAATATCAAATGTCACTTCAATTTGCGGCATACCGCGCGGAGCCGGCGGAATTCCGACCAAATCAAACTGGCCTAAAAGTTTATTATGTGCCGCAATTTCACGTTCCCCTTGGAAAACTCTGATGGTTACTGCCGTTTGTCCGTCTTCTGCTGTTGAGAACACTTGCGATTTGCGTGTCGGAATGGTTGTATTACGATCAATTAAACGTGTAAAGACACCGCCCAACGTTTCAATACCCAATGACAGCGGGGTTACATCAAGCAACAAAACATCTTTAACATCGCCCATCAAAACACCGCCCTGAATAGCAGCACCAACGGCAACAACCTCGTCCGGATTAACGCCTTTATGCGGTTCTTTTCCAAAGATTTCCTTAACTTTTTCCTGAACTTTCGGCATACGCGTCATACCGCCGACCAAAATTACTTCGCTGATGTCGCTGGCTTTCAAGCCGGCATCAGACAAAGCTTTTTGACAAGGAATGGCTGTTTTTTCGATCAAATCTTCAACCAAAGATTCGAGTTTTGCACGCGACAACTTAATATTCAAGTGCTTTGCACCGGTCGAATCTGCGGTAATAAACGGCAAATTAATTTCTGTCTGTGTTGTTGATGACAGTTCTATCTTAGCTTTTTCCGCTGCTTCTTTCAAGCGTTGTAAAGCCAATCTGTCACCGCGCAGATCAATCCCCTGTTCTTTTTTGAACTCATCAGCCAGATAATTAACAATGCGTTGATCAAAGTCTTCACCGCCCAAGAAGGTATCGCCGTTTGTCGCTTTAACTTCAAACACACCATCGCCGATTTCAAGAATAGATACATCGAACGTACCGCCGCCTAAGTCATAGACCACAATGGTACCCGATGCTTTTTTATCCATACCGTATGCCAAAGCTGCGGCCGTCGGCTCATTAATAATGCGCAACACATCCAAACCGGCAATTTTACCGGCATCCTTTGTTGCCTGACGCTGTGAATCATTAAAGTACGCCGGAACGGTAATAACGGCTTTTTCAACCTTTTCACCTAAGTAACTTTCCGCATATTCTTTAATTTTCTGCAGCACAATAGCTGAAATTTGCGACGGCGCATACTTCTGTCCTTTAGCCTCAACCCAAGCATCGCCATTATCGCCGGCGACAATCTTGAACGGAGAATGTTCTCTAAACTTTGCCACTTCCGACGAATCAAAACGTCGGCCGATCAATCTTTTGATGGCAAACAACGTGTTTTCCGGATTAGTGACGGCTTGACGTTTTGCCGGATAGCCGACCAAACGTTCCGTATCCGTAAACGCGACCATTGACGGCGTTGTTCTTGCCCCTTCCGAATTTTCCAGAACTCTGGCTTCTTTACCTTCCATAACGGCAAAGCAAGAATTTGTCGTACCTAAGTCTATACCGATTACTTTATTACTCATTATATAATTCCTCCTGTTAACATTTCTAAAAGTGTATATAGGAAGCCAAAATTGCCGATGCAAGACTTTATAAAAAAAAATTTCATTTTTTATTGCATACGCCGATATTGAGCCTGAACGCGCACAACTTTAGCAAATGTTTCGTAGACTTTTCCGCTTTCCAATAATTTTTGCGCCACTTTCCGCCCTTCTCCGGCTGACAAATTCGGATCAAACTCTAAAACTTGACCGGCTACTCTGTAAATCTGTTCTTTTAAAGCGGGTGAAAGTTCCGCCGATTGACTGAAAAATTCCGCCACTTGCGCTAAATCCATGTTTTCTGCCGACGTTTGATCATCCGACAATACAACCCTTAAATGAATACCGACTTCTTTGGCAATATATTCAGCCGTATTTTTCAGTTGCAAAGCCTGCGCGGCGTTCTTTACGATAGAATTTTCCCCGATCATGATATCAATGAGCAAATGACTGACACCGAGTGATGCCTCCACGGCAAGCAGAAGAGCGATATACACCGGCAAGGCCATCTCCTGCTTGTTAAAAATCTGCATCATTTTCAAGCCGACACGGCAAATCGACAAACTTTCCTGTAAACTGACACATATGTTATTCTCCCGAAGTATTTTTTGAAATAATTCCACTGACCATCGCAAATCCGTCAACGGAGTCAGAAAATCAATTATTTTTTCATCGTATGGCGTTAATACTTTAGGTTGCGGAAATCCATAAGCCGAAGCAATCATCCATACAGCAAACTCAATATAAGCACTGTTCATCGTCCCGATGGAACGGCAATCCGTAACAAGAGCGTATTCATCCCAAAAAAGGCGGTTTCGGCCAATCAGCGAAGCAACCAAAAAGCTCAATTCTTCCGGCACAAAATATTGTGCCAGCGCTCTCATCAAGCTGCTAAGCTGCGTTAAGGAAATACACCCTCTGTCAATCTCATGAATAATTCGCTGATACTCAGATGCCGTCAGAATATTACCGGCGTTTTTCTTTTCTATAAGCCGATCTGCATCAGGTTCGACAACGGCAATTTCGATCTCATGACCATCCGCTACATCTAACTGACGATATGTATTTTCATCAATACCTATTTCATCAATCGCCAAATGCTGCGGCCGCGTCAACGGATACAAAAAAGCACATATGGATCGATCCTGATGGCGAAGCTCCAGACAACTTTTTTGTTGAACGTGTCCTTTAAACACCGCGTTTTCTTGCCTGATATACGCTCTGTTTTCGCCGAAAGTTCTGATCGGTATGTGCTTTAAGCGTAGCATTCACCTTATCTGTAACTCAAGGTAATTTTTGCATTTTCGCTGCAATCATCCGTGGCTTTTTGAAGTGAAACAATGCCTTGAATCGCATCTTTATTATTGATACTGATCTCTCGATAGCCTGTCGACGAAATATCGCCCCAATTTGCCGTGGCAACTTGCAAACACATATCTTCAGTCAGATTTTCTATCTTCAGCTTGAAAAGCACTGAACCGTCGTTAGCCGGATAATCAACATAGAAACGAACATCATTCAGATTGATCAGTTGTTTGTCTTCATATTCCAATCCGCTCGGAATCATCTTTGCTTCATTCATTTTCTTCACAATGGAGCATGTCGGATGTGTACAAGCATTGTCGCTGTCATATTCACGCAAAAATGCTCTCGTTTTCAGTGCCATTTCGGAAATATCATCCATCACCCGCGACACCTGACGACTGCTGTGCATTTTGCCGACCAACGCAAAGCCGCTGACTGTCAAAACACCGATGACAGCTAAAACACCCAACATTTCAATCATAGATCTTCCGTTTTCCATTTTCTTTTCCATCTCTTTCTCCTTAATATATTCCCTGGGCATTATTCTCACAAGCCCTGTATTTTAGTTCTATTTTGTTTGTTTTCACTTGGTTGCATTTTGCCACTGCACTGCCGATCGATACCGGAGATGTCATCTTTTGATTATTAATACTGATTTCTGCAAAGCCGTTTGTTGACGCAGAACCGAAATTTTCGGAAGCCAATGCTAAACACGCCTCGTCACTAAGCTGAGTAATCGTTATTTTAAAGAAAGCATTCTTTTTCGTACCGTCATTTACGGAAGCAATTTGATATTCTTCTCCGGTATTTCCTTTATATTTGATATTACTTGTCGACGGATTGACAACCTCTAACGCTTCCGGATAGGCTTCCGCGCGATAAAGCATCTTTGTATATGAACCATACGCCTCGGCATATTGACAAGCTAATCGCCGCGACTGCATTGCCAAAATCGTCACATTTGACTTTATTTCGCCGATTTTTTTCTGATTCATAGCCTTCGAAAACATATCAAAGCCACCGACGGAAATCACGCCGATAATAGCCAATACGCCAAGCATTTCAATCATGGAACGTCCGGTTTGCATCGTTTTTTTCATTCTGACACCTCTGTTCTTCTTCTGCAACGCAAAAAGGCCCCCGAAAGGAGGCCTTTCGCTCATCATTATTTTCTATCTTTCGGTTTCATAACTTCCGGAGCTTCCTGAACAACTTTAATTTGTTCGGTCACCGGCATATAAACCGTCTGTTGCCATGGGCTTTCTTCAACATATTCATGGCCGCAGATGCAGATACCCAAACTGCGTAAAGCTGTTTCAGTCGGAATATATGCATCCAAGCCATCTTTTGTTTTCACGCCCGAATGAGCCATACCGCTGACGGTACAATCCTGATAGAAAAGAGCACCGCCGACCGTTACATTTTGAATAAATGTGTTCGCGAGTATTTCGGCGCCTTTTTCTTCCGTATAGCGGAAGCCCTCAATTCTGGCACTGTTTTCCAGATAGTTCTCACCTTTTGTAAAGTCCGGAACATCCATCAAACCTAATGTTAAATAACCATTGCGGCCGACTTCCGGCAAAGCCAGATTCAAGGCCAGCGGCGTATATTCAACACTTTGATCCAACATCATCAATGCCGTATTTTTGCTCGGATTAATGCGAACGGCATGTGCGCTCAAATTGTCATTACGGATCGTTTTAATTTTATACGTGTTGTTTTGACGATCAACCAAATCACCTGATGTCAGAATAAAGCGATCAGAAATCAGCAATCCGGCACCTTTACGACCATTCGGACTTTCAATCTGAACAACCGAAGAACGCATACGATATACTGTTTCCGGTGTCAAAGCCTGACAAGGATCTGTGGTCACAATGCACAACCCGTCCAAAGCTTTCACATCACCGGTATCAATCCACGTATCATCAACAACATGACAGTTTCCGTCTTCACGAAGCTGACCATTGGCATCAATACATGCTTCCACAACAGCTTGCGGTTCGACAACCGGAGTTGGCGTGCACCCGCATGGCTGCGTGTCGCACGGCATCGCACAACCGCAATTCATCGGCTGACATTGAGAAATATCAACGCCAGGACGGCTGACTTCGCAGCTCTTAACGCAGTCATATTCTTTTCTGTAACCGCATTTAATCGGGTTCAAAGCACGTTCTTCTTCAACAAGAGCGTTTCTTTGAGCAGCCAACGTCGTCGGATCAACTCTCATCATCAGCTGATCTTCAAAGCCCGTCAAAGCGCGCAAATTGCTTACCGCATCAGCAAAGGCCCGCTCAATAAGTTTGACTTCGCCGTTAACTTCGCCTTGGTACAATTCACCGTAGCCGTTGCTTTCACCTTTCCAATAAACCGTATTTTTGGTCAGATCCATCAAACGCCATACAACGGTCATTTCCGAAGTACCATTACGTTCGTTTGTTTTACGGGCATTATCCCAATCATATTCATCACAGACATTCATGAAATAATCCGTAATTTCTGCCGTCAGAACGTATTCAGGCAACTCAGTCGGAACGGTCTGCAAACACAAATCCTTCGGCATCGGCAATACTTTATAGCAATCGCTTACCGTCTCTTCAAAAACGGTGGCAAAATTGATATTCTTTTCCATGATTCTGCCGCTGTTAAGATGGGCTTCTTTATTGAAACGGCGGCATCCGAAAATACGGAAACGATAATTACCGAGTTTGCTTGAATAAGGACCATCGATGCCTTTGTTTTTAATACGGAAATCAACATGATCCAAAGCCAAAGGAGCCATTTGACAACAATCATGCTGCATGGCTTCATAAACAACAGGTGTGTACGGAATGTAATTTTTCACAGTCGGCATCATAACCGGCGCTAAAACAGCTTCCTGACGTTTTTTGCATTTATTGCAAGGTCCCGGAAACAGACTGCCGTCTTTAGAACATGTCTTGCACGGACCGCCGCCGAACAAACTTCCGTCTTTATCTTTACGGCAATTCGGGCAATCACCGCCCGGAAACAGACTGCCGTCCTTATCCTTAGCAACGGATCCTGCCACCGGAGCCGTTTGTTCAGCATAAGGCTGCGTCTCAGTATAATATGCTGCCGGCACAGGTTCCGCATAGCTCTGAACCGTATACTGCGGCGCGGCATAATTCTGCGGAACGTACTGCGGTGCACCATAACCTTGCGGCGCGGCATAATCCCTCGGAGCACCTTTTTTCACAACACCTCGCGGACCGTACGCTGCCGGCTGACCGAATGACTGATCAACTTCACCCGGAGCTGACAACGTCGGAACGGGTGCCGTTTCGACAGTACCATAGTTATTATATGCGGCAATGGCTGTGCCGGCAGTTAAAGAACCGAGCCCAATCACTGCTGATAATAAATATTTTGTTTTTTTATTCATTACATTTCTCCTAAACCTGTTTAGTCGGCATAACATATCTATATGTCAATGCCTCCGATATGTGTACTTTAGCCACATTTTTTTCATTTTGCAAGTCCGCAATTGTTCTTGCAAGTCTTAATATGCGATGATAAGCACGTGCCGACAAGCCCATCTTATCGGCAAAACCTATTAAAAGTCCCTTTGCATCATCACTTAATTTTGTTACCTCATCCAAAAGATCCCCTTTCAGCTGAGAATTTGTGTATAAATCGTGATATCCCATATTTTCAAAGCGTTTTCGCTGGATTTCACGTGCCGAAACGACGCGGGCGCGAATCGATTCGGAATTTTCCCCTTTTTTATCTTGCGACATATCCCACGGGCTCACTGGCGGAACCTGAATATACATATCAAAACGATCCATCAGCGGGCCGGAAATTTTATTCTGATACTCCTCCGCACACTTCGGTGCTCTGGTACACTCTTGTCCTTTAATTCCCAAATAGCCGCATCGGCAAGGATTCATTGCAGCAATCAATTGAAAATTCGCCGGATATTGCGTGTGACAATGCACGCGTGAAATCGTCACATAGCCCGTTTCCAAAGGTTGCCGCAAGGCATCAAGCGTTGAACGGTTAAACTCAGGCAACTCGTCCAAAAACAAAACGCCGTTGTGCGCAAGCGATATTTCTCCCGGAATCCCCTTCCGTCCACCGCCGATCAGCGATGGCGTCGAAGCGCTGTGATGCGGATCCCGATACGGACGCGTAAAACTGATTTCACCATTTTTCAGTTCACCGGCAATAGAATGAATCATACATGTTTCTAAAGCCTCTTTGGTCGTCATCGGCGGCAAGATTGTCACCATGCGCGCGGCCAACATAGATTTTCCGGCTCCCGGTGTGCCGCTCATCAGCAAATTATGGCCGCCGGCCGCAGCAATTTCCAACGCTCGTTTGGCTGTTTCCTGTCCTTTCACATCAGACATATCTATCTGCGCCAAAGGATCTGTTTTTTGTTTGGCAACCGGCCGCGGCAATTGCTGAACTCCTTTGATATGGTTAACCAAAGATAATAAACTCGGTGCAGCAACAACATCTTTCAAACCGGACCACAAAGCCTCTCCACCCTGTTCCTGCGGGCAAATCAATCCCTTTTGCTGACGATTGGCATGAATTGCGACAGGTAAAACACCGTTAACCGGCATGATTTTGCCGTCAAGCCCCAATTCTCCGATCACAATATAATTATCTATATCTTCGCAAGGTATAACACCGATACCGGATAAAAGAGCAACAGCAATCGGCAGATCAAAGTGAGATCCCTCTTTCAATAAATCCGCCGGCGCCAAATTGATTGTAATCCGTTTTGCCGGAAGTTCTACCCCCATACTGTTCAGGGCTGCGCGCACACGTTCTTTGCTTTCGGCAATCGTTTTATCCGGCAGCCCGACAATGGTAAATGTCGGAAGACCGGATGAAATTTGTAATTGAAGCTCCACATCAAGTGTGTTCAATCCATTGAAAGCTATGGTATTAACGTGTGCCAGCATTTACCACCTCGGAACGCTCTCACCGTTGCGCCAACGGCGCGTCGGATATGTTCCCCGCTTTAAAAAGTCGTATTTTGCCGACATATAAGGAATTTCCGAAACTTTTGTATAACAGGAATCCTGCAATCTGGCTACACACGCCTCAATTTCCGCTTCCGTTCCGCGGCAATAGGCCAAAACACGCGTATTCAAATTTTGCATAACCACTTGATTGGCGTCATATTTATTGTTCGGCACATCCGGAAAATCAGGTTCATATTCTTCTTCCTGCGTATTGCCCATATAATTTTGCTCATAGTCCACACAACCGGGAACGACAAATGTTCCCTGTTTATCGTAGATTGCCACTTCTGTTTCCTGACGGCACTGCGGTGCGTTGCCGAAAAAATCCGTTTTTGGAGCGTTTTGCTCTGTGTCCGGCTGATAATAACAAGCCGACACAAGCCCTATCAAAAGTATCGAAACAATTCTTTTAATTTTCATTTGGATCCTCATTTTTGTATACAACTGGTTGATAGACTACACCTAAAAGATTAAAATTAGGTTTATATAGAAAGATTTAAGATAACAAAGAAGGTTCGTCTTCACAAAGACGAACCTTCTATTTCTTTCGGGCTGTATGCCTTCAAGAGTTCAACCACGTATTGATCGGACTTAATCTGCCTGACGCTTGATCGGCGGGAAGAAAATTCTCCGTATAATTTTTTTAACGGAAAAATGATCAGCGAGCTCATTCCCAAACGAGAAACGACCGGTTTAATTGCTAATAGCAAATCCCTGCTCGTTTCACTCAGATAATCCTCATCAAAAACGAACCAAATCATCTTCGGAGAGATATAACCGACTTGCGGTACGGTTTCGGCAATAAAAGAGCAAATGTCTTTATATGCTTCTTGTTGCTCCTCTTCGGTTTGCAAACTCCGATAGATTTTGATCATCCACTCTTCGACCTGCCAATAGAGTTTTTCACGGCGGCATCCTTGTTTGTGATATAAAAGCATTTTGATTTCAGCAACCCCCAACTTGCACCGGTTCTTTTCAAGAACAGCCAAATGATGCAGGGCCTGTTTCAAAAATTGCTTATTTTCTTCAAACAGGTTGTCATTTAAAACGACCTTATCTCCCCAAGCTTCCAGATCAGGCTGTTTGCCATCTTGCAACATTTGATAAGCCACATTGCCAAGATCTGTCACTTTTTGCAGATACTCATTAATTTTAGCTATCAAATATTCAAAGTTTCGGTCTTCCTCATTCTGCCGAACATAGGCTCGACGAATCTTTTTCAGAATTTTATTGTACGCGTTTTTATTAAAACAGCGAACATTTTCAAACTCTTCAAAATAGACCAAAGCCTCTCTGCTCAAACCGTGCCGACGAACATGCTCCACCAAAGATTTTTTCATCTTTTCATAAAGACGTTCCTCGACAAACAAAATATCCAAGAATTCTTCTTCGATATTTTCGTAGAGATTGCCGTTTGCCATTTGCATGATTGCCCACTTGCGAGCGACAGGCGTTGCTTTGCGAAACGCATCTGCCTGCCATTGTTCTTTTTCGATTTTCATATATCTAAATTATAACTTTACCTTCACAGGGTAACATTCTTCACCCACTCTGTCAATACGAATATTTAACATATCTTAACGCATATGACGTATAATACTCTGAATCCGTTGCCACATTTGCTTTATCATTGGCAGCGTATTGCGGGAAGTTTTTGGTGTTTAAGTTGGCTGGTTTTAGTGTTTTTTGCAACTCTTTAAACATATCAAGGCCGCTGACATCTACAATCATCGGCTTATCGGCATATTTTTCCGGCTCATACGGCTCTGCTTTAGCATCGACAATTATAGTCTTTCCAATAATTACCATCGATTATTTATTGTATTTTAACCAAGCCGTGCTATATAAACCCCAGAGGTATGAAAATGAAAAAGTTGGTTTTGATTTTAGGATTGTTTTTAGGTTTAAGTGCGAATGCTCAGGCTGATGATAATATAAATAAACAAGAATTTGTGAATCCGATTTTTTATAAACAATTGCATAGTTATTCTAAAGGTATTGGAAATATATATCTTTCTCCAAATCAAATAGAATTTAG